>JAUIIK010000029.1 GCA_030431755.1 Chloroflexia bacterium | reverse complement strand
ACTCCGTATGCTGTGCCAGGCTGCCACTCTAACCCGCGCTACTGTGACCCGCAACCGCATCCTGGGCAAAGCCTGTCTGGATGCTTGGCACAGAGGCGCTGACCGAGATTGCTTCCACGGCACTGCCTGCACGTGTTCACCACGGACGCCGGATGCTCAGGCTTCGGCGCGGAAGTGGCGGGCGAAGAGTTCCTCGGAGCGTTGCCGGCCTTCCTCGGTCATGACAACGGACTTAGCTTTGCTCTTCGGGTCGCTAATGAAGCCCTGGTCGTGCAAGCGGTTCATGCTGTCCCAATCGAAGCTCTTCCATGCTCGGGTGACAAAGCCATCTCTATCGCCATGGAAGTTCAGGTAGAGCAGCGCCAGGACCATCTCGTCGACCTTGTTCTCGTCGATTTCCATGCGTCGAGCCCTCCTTCTGTGATCGTTGCCGACCGGCCGACGTCACAATACACGATTAAGGCGCAGGTTGACGTATTGACAGAGGCGTAGTAGAGTCCGTCCGTTAGGCGAGGACTTGACTGAGGAATGTCAGCATGACCATCGAATGGTTTAGGACAAGGAACGAGCGACTCCCTAGGAGCGGCTAGTCTAGCGGGCTAGCCACCTGGAAAGCTACCCGTCTGCTCGTTCGGTTTGTTCTGGAGCCATTGTGATGAAACAGTCGAAGCGCGTCTCAACATCTCACCATGTAGGTAACTCATTTCTTTTTCTCACCGCCCCTCTCCCGGGTCGTTTCAGGATGCGCGCCTGACGGTCTCCGTCGCGCAGCGCTCGCGCGATGTCGTCACTCGTCGGGCGTTTGCCGCAGCCGTGCCGCTGATCCTGCATGACCTGAAACTCTAAGAAGGAAGTGAGCCCAACTACCATGTCGACGACGCTCAATGGCAATACCGAGTTGCTGACCGAAGCGCTCAAGAAAGTCGAAGCTACCGAGGTCCCTAAACTCAACAAGATCGCCATCGCGTTTTCCGGCGGTCTCGATTCCACGCTCTGCATTGTCCTGGCGCGTGAGAAGTACGGCGCGGAGGTCGTCGCCATCACGGTCGATGTCGGCCAGGGCGACGAGGAGATCCAGCAGTCCTTCAGCAAGGCCGAGGAGCTCGGGATCGAGCCGATTCTGATCGACGCCAAGGATGAGTTCGCCAACGAATGGTTGACCAAGGCGATCCAGGCAAACTCCGACTACAACGGCTACCCGGTCTCGACCTCGATGACCCGCCAGCTGATCGCCGCCAAGGTCGCGACGAAGGCCGCCGAGCTTGGCTGTGATGCCCTGATGGAAGGCTCATCCGGACGCGGCAACGACCAGTACCGCATGCACAATGTCTTCTCGATCTTCGCCCCGGCGCTGAAGATCCTGGTGCCGGTCCGCGATTTCGACCTGACGCGCACCGAGGAGCTGGCGCTCTGCGAGCACTATGGCGTGCCGGTTACCGAGATCATCTCCGGAGGCGACGACAAGACGCTCTGGTGCCGCTCGATTGCCAGTGGCGGCATCGGCCTCGACACCGAGCTGCCGGACGAGATCTGGATGTGGCTCAAGCCGCCGCTGTCCGCGCCCGACGAGCCGACGACAGTCTCGATCACCTTCCAGGGTGGCTTGCCGGTTGCGCTGAACGGTGAGCAGATGGCATTGACGTCGATCATCGAGCAGCTCAACGAGATCGCCGGCGCGAACGGCATCGGCAAGATCGATATCTTCGAAGACGGCATCATGGACCTCAAGTCGCGCGAGATCTACGAAGCGCCCGGCGCAAAGGTCATCCTGGCCGTTCATAAGGACATGGAATCTGCCACGCTGACGAAGCAGCAGCTGGTCATGAAGAAGATGATCGACGCCCAGTGGGGCTCGCTGGTCTACCACGGCGAGTGGTTCCAGCCGCTCAAGGCCGACCTCGACGCCTTCATCGCCAGCACCCAGCAGGTCGTTCAGGGCACCTGGACCATCTCGCTCTATAAAGGAAACATCGAGATCGTCAAGCGCGAGTCGGCGGCGATGCTCTTCAAGCCTGAGATCCGCTCGATTGCCGGCACGGGCTTCAACCAGCAGCTCTGTGGCCCGGCCGCCTACATCCGCGGCCTGCCGTTCCAGATCATCGCGCTGCGCGATGCCGATGTTGAGAAGGCGAATAGTGACGTCGGCGAAACGGTAACTGCCGATTAGAGAGGGGACAGGTTGCAGGTGACAGGTTATAGCAGAAGGCTCTTCAATCTGCTGTCCCCTGTAGCCTAGAACCTAACCCCTCCCCGAAGGGGGCGATTTGACAGCAACGCAATCGACAAAGCTCTGGGACAAGGGCTACGATCTTAATCCGCTGATCGAGGTGTTTGAGGTTGGCGATGATGTCGCCTATGACAACCGGCTGGTGATGCCGGATGTGCTGGGCTCGATTGCCCATGCGGCCGGGCTGGCGAAGATCGGGATTCTCGATCAAGCCTCGTTCGAGGCGCTGCACAATGGGCTGGTCGAGATCGCCGGGCTCTACGCTCAGGGCCAGTTCAATCTCGAGCAGGGCGACGAGGATGTCCACACGAAGATCGAGAACTGGCTGACGGCCAACGTCGGCGATCCCGGCAAGGAGATCCACACTGGCCGGTCGCGCAATGATCAGGTGCTGATCGACCTGCGGCTCTACACCCGTGAAGCCATCCTGCCGGTCTACCAGGCGATCCTGAGCGCCTGCGACGCGCTCCACAGCCTGGCTGAGCGGCATCAAGGGACGCCGATGCCCGGCTACACGCACATGCAGCGGGCGATGCTCTCGACAGTCGGCGTCTGGGCCGGCTCCTATCTGGAGGCGCTGCTCGACGACCTGAAGCTGCTCGATGCCGCTGTCGCGCTGAGTGATCAGAACCCGCTCGGCTCGGCGGCTAGCTACGGTGTGCCGCTGCCGCTCGACCGGCAGTATGTCTCGGACGTCCTGGGCTTTGCGAAGGTGCAGAACAACGTGCTCTATACGCAGCACGCGCGCGGCAAGTTCGAGGGCGCGATTGTCCAGGCGCTGGTCCAGGTGATGCTGGATCTCTCCAAGCTGGCCCAGGACATCATGCTCTTCACGACCTCCGAGTACGGCTTCTTCAAGATCAACGACTCGCTGCTGACCGGCTCGAGCATCATGCCGCAGAAGAAGAATCTCGGCGCGGTCGAGCTGTTGCGGGCACGCGGCCAGGTGATGCTGGCCTACCAGCAGCAGATCATCGGCCTGCTGACCGGCCTGCCCTCCGGGTACAACATGGACTCGCAGGATACGAAGAAACCGTTCATGGATGCGATTGATCTCGCGGCGCAGTCGGCTGCGGTCGCGGCGTTGTTCGTCAGCCAGATCGAGCCGGATGAAGCGAAGATGACCGAGGCCTGTTCGCCGGAGCTCTTCGCGACCGATATTGCCTATGACCTCGTGCGTAGCGGCACGCCGTTCCGCGACGCCTACCGCGAGGTCGCCGGCATGATCGCTGACCTGCCCGGCCAGGACCCGAAGGAGCACCTGGCGCATCGCACGCACCAGGGCACCCATAACGACCTCGGCCTGGACATCGCGGCGGCGGAAATCGCCCGGCGCAGCGAGGCGATCGCGGCCCGCGAGCAGGAACTGGCGGATATTACGAGTGGTTTGTTGAGTGGGAAAAGACTAGAGGGAACAGGGAATAGGGAATAGGGAACAGGGAAGCAGCTGGGGGCTATACACCCCACAAGACTCTTGCTCCCCTCTCCCCGCGCAGCGTAGCGGAGCTGTGGGAGAGGGAAATGGCTGTTTCCCTATCACCTATAACCTATCCCCTATCACCTGAGCGACCGAAGGGAGCGTAACGATGAGCGAATGTCCGGAGTGTGGCGCGGAGCTGGATCTGGCCGGCGTGGTGCAGGGCGAGATCGTGCAGTGTGAGGACTGCGGGGCGGAGCTCGAGGTGATGAATCTCGATCCGCTGACGCTGGAGCTTGCGCCCGAAGAAGAAGAGGACTGGGGCGAGTAGAATCCGATGGAGTATCTCCTGCTGGCAGAGCGTCTGCGCGTTGAAGAGCGGCGGCTGATCGAGGCGTTCGCCGCCCTCGGGTGCAGCGCGCGCTTGCTCACGCCGGCGGAGATCGGGAGCATCCAGTTTGGCGCGAGCAGCGCAGATAGCGAGCCAAATCTCGGGCCAGACGGCGGGACGATCATCTCGCGCTTGCACCCGACACGTGAGGCATCGGCGCTGCTGTGGGCGTTGGAGTCCGTCGGTTGGACTGTTGTGCCCGGGGCGCTGCAGATGGATGTCTTTGCGCGGCGGGATCGCTTGTACCGAGAGCTTCTGCGGGCCGGGGTTCCCGTTGTGAAAACGACCCTGGGATGGGGTACGTCAGCGGTCATGCGGGCAGCTGACGCCAGCGCGTATCCGGTGGAATTCTTGCCTTTAGGTGGCGGAGAATCCGGAATCGTAGTAGAAGATCGCGAAGGCGCGGAAGCGGTGGTCGAACACCGCGCGGTGCTCGGTCGGGAGCATGTGCTTCTGGTGCGTCATGGGGCCGCATTGGCCGAGCAACGGCGTCTATTGATAGCTGGGGGTGAGGTTTTCGCGGCCTTGCCATCCGGGGAGGCTGACTGGACGGTCGACGAAACAACGCCGGTTGATCGGATGATTGCCGGCCAGGTGTCAGCGGCGATTGGGGCGCCGCTGATCGATATGTGTTACCTACCAGATGCCGGCAACGCCGTCGTGACGGTGCTGCCGTTGTTGAGTTTTCGTTCCGTTCAGTCCGCAGCATCCGACGTAGCGGCCGCGATCGCGCGCTGCGTCGGTAGGACGGAGGCGATCCATGGCTAGTGCGATGTCGAGCAAGCTCTCGGTCGACACACTGCTGATGGATCTGGTGTCTATTCCAAGTCTTTCAGGGGAAGAATGCGGGGCGGTCACCTGGCTGGTTGACCGCATGGACGAATATGGCTTTGAAGCCCGTATCGACGACGCGGGCAATGCGGTTGGAACGCGTGGCTGCGGCACGCACGAAGTGGTGCTGCTCGGGCATATCGACACGGTTCCGGGCGACATCCCGGTGCGCGTCGAGGATGGCGTTTTGTACGGACGCGGCGCAGTCGACGCGAAGGGGCCGCTGGCCGCCTTCGTCGCTGGCGCATTGAAAGCCGATCTTCCGGACGATGTGCGGTTCACCGTCATCGGCGCGGTCGGTGAGGAGAGCGCGGGCTCGCCCGGCGCGGTCTGGTTGCGCGATAACTACCCGGCGCCGGCAGCCGTAATCATCGGCGAACCAAGCGGTTGGGATGGCGTCGTGCTTGGCTACAAAGGGTCGCTGGCATTGCAGGCGCGCTACGACTGCGATCTGACGCACAGCGCCGGACCCGAGCCGACGGCTGCTGAAGTGATCACTGGCTTCTGGACGGTTGTGCTGCATTGGCTGCGCGAGGTCAATGGCGACACCGAGCCGGGGTTCTACTCTCTGGACGGCGTCTTGCAGAATCTCGACTCCGGTGGCGATGGTCTGACTGAATGGGCGTCGATTGGCGCGTCATTCCGTCTCCCGCCGGCTGTCACTGCTGCGCAGGTGCAGGCGGAGATCGACAGTATCGCGCGCGACTTCGGGGTCCTGATTCGTTGGGCGTTCAATGCCGAGGCGTACCGTTGTGACCGGCGCTCGCCGCTCGTTGCAGCCTTCAACGCGGCAATTCGTGAGCAGGGCGCGAAACCGAGACTCAAGGTCAAGACCGGCACCTCGGACATGAACATCGTCGGCCCGGCCTGGGGTTGCCCGATCCTGGCCTATGGTCCAGGTGACTCCAGCTATGACCACACGCCCGACGAGCAGATCACCCTGGCCGAGGTCGAACGCGCCGTCGATGTGCTAGCCGAAGCGCTCAGCCGCTTCGCAACCGGAATCAGTAGGGGATAGGTGACAGGTTACAGGGTTTAGCAGAGGTCGAATGCGCTGCTGTACCCTGTAACCTAACACCTGTCCCCTCCTCCAAAGGAGGACAACGTGACGATAGGGAGCAACGGACACACGGGCGGTTTCCGGCTTGGTTTGCTGGTTTCTCACCTGCGTGATGAGGAGAAGATGATTCTTGCCGCCGCGCAAGAACGCTGCATCCCCGTTGACGTGCTCCAGGATCGCAGGCTGGCGCTCGATCTAACGAGCCCGAACCCGCCTGCGGTCGACGTTGTTCTCGACCGCTGTATCGCTCACACCCGCGGCGGGTACGCGCTCCGCGCCTTCGAGCGCTGGGGCATCCCGACGATCAACTCGTCGCGGGCGGCGGCGATCTGTGACGACAAGGTAGAGATGACGGCAGCGCTGGCTGCGGCTGGCGTGCCGACGCTCAAGACGTCGGTCGCATTCTCGGTGCCGGGCGCGCTCGATGTGGCTGAACAACTCGGTTATCCGGTGGTGCTCAAGCCCGTCGGCGGTTCCTGGGGACGCTTGCTCGCCAAAGCGAATAGCCGCGCGAGCTTGCAGACGATCCTGGAGCAGAAGCAGCAGCTCGGCACCCATCACCACAGTGTCTTCTACCTGCAGGAGTACATCGACAAGCCGGGCCGGGATATCCGGGTGCTGGTGGTTGGTGATGAGGTTATCGCGGCGTCATACCGGAGCGCCGGGCACTGGATCACGAACGTCGCGCGCGGCGCGACATCGACTCGTTGCGAGATCACGCCGGACATCGCCGAGATCGCCGTTGACGCGGTCCGGGCCGTCGGCGCGACGCTGGCCGGGGTCGACCTCGTTGAAACGCCCGACGGTCTCAAGGTCATCGAAGTCAATGGCGGAGTCGAGTTCAAGGGCTTGCGGACGACGACCGAGCTTTCATTGCCCGATGTGATTCTCGATCACGCGATCAGCGCGGCGGTGTTGTCGCGCTGGGATGTGGGCGAGGCAATCTCGGTGTAAACCCACTTGCCAGACGCAGGCGGTCTGTCTATGATGGCGGCGGTGACAGATCACCACAAGAATGGCGACGACGAGGACGAGTAACCGGCTCGCCCCAGTGCAGAGAACCGCGGTAGCTGTGAAGCGGGACTGGCCGACCGGCGAAGAAGACCTCCGAGCCGCGCTCCGAACGGCGGGACGTTCCACGGACGTTTTGACCCAGTAGGCGGCGCCGGGGCCAGGTTCCCCGTTACCCGAGCCTCCACTCATGAGGTTGTATCTCTCCTGATGCGTGGCTAGAGGCCATCGCGCGTCGATGGCGAAGTGGGGTGGTACCACGGGTCAGAAGCCGCTCGTCCCCTTTGGGGATCAGCGGTTTTTCGTTTGCCGGGATCGCCGAAGGCCCGCCCAGACGAAGCCGGCGATTCTCGCGGGATCCGCATCCCGCGACGGACAGCAGAAGGGAACCGATCATGCCAGGCATGATGATGAACGCACAACTCGCACCCACCTTCACGCTGCCCGCCAAGAAACAGGCGCTTCTCGTTGCGTCCCGTCGCAAAAAAACGAACCTCAGTCGGGCGGTCCGTCCGGCAGGTTCTGTTTCGAGTGACTGGACGATAATCCAACGGGAAAGAGCTATATCTGATGAATGCCGAACCTCGCATTGCCATTGTCTACGGACGTCTCCGTGTTGAAGAGCGCCTGCTGGCTGCCGCGTTTGAACGGCGCGGTATCCCCTGCGATCTTATCGACGAGCGCAGGATCATCCTCCGCGCCGACGACCGCTGGGAGCGCTACGACGCCGTCCTGGCTCGCAATGTCTCACAGCTCCACGCGGTCCACACGGTCACGATGTTGAACGCGCTCGGTATCCCGGTCATCAATCCGCTCGACGTGCTCGAGCGCTGCAATGACAAGGTGCGCACCTCGGCTTTGCTGACGCAGGCCGGCATCGCGCAGCCGCGCTACCAGGTGGCATTCTCAGCGGACGCGGTCCTGGAAGCCATCGAAGATTTTGGCTATCCGGTTGTCCTCAAGCCGCCGGTCGGCTCCTGGGGGCGGCTGCTGGCGCGGGTCAACGACCGCGACACGGCCGAGGCGCTGGTCGAGCACAAGGCGACGCTGGGGTCATTCCACCATGGCAGTTTCTATATTCAGGAGTATGTGCCGAAGCAGGGGCGGGACATCCGAGCTTTCGCGATAGACGACCGCGTCATCTGCGCGATCTATCGCAATTCGGAGCACTGGATCACCAACACAGCCCGCGGGGCGACAGCGACCAACTGCCCGTTGACACCGGAGATGGTCGACATCTGCCGCAGCGTCAGCCACGTCATCGGCGGCGGCTTGCTGGCGATCGACCTCTTCGAGCACCCGGAACGCGGCTTGCTGGTCAATGAGGTCAACGCGACGATCGAGTTCCGCAACAGCATCGAACCGACAGGGGTCGACATCCCCAATGAGATCGTCGACTACACGCTCGCCGTCGCGTCCGACCCGACGATCCTCGACCGCCGCGCCCCGATTGCGCGGGTGGCGTAGTGGTGAAGATGACGTTAGCCGGTACCATGCCAGACCAATCATTTGGGTCGGTGGTCCCGGGCGGCATCGTAGGGGTGGGGCTCGTCCCCGCCCGGTTGCCGGTTACGGCAACACGCGAACGCAGTTGTCGCGTGACGTTGGACCTGACCACTCAGGATGCCTGTGTGCTGCTCGGCCATGTCGTCGTGACCGACGACCGGGTGGGGACGAGCCCCACCCCTACGTAATTGGTTGTCTGTCGCCTTCCACAGGACACACTCATTTAATTCACATAATATGAGGAAGAGAAAGAAACATATGACACTCACAGCAAGCATCGTCGGGGGCTCGGGCTATGCCGGTGGGGAACTACTCCGCCTGCTGCTCGGCCACCCGGAAGTCGAAGTCCAGCAGGTCACCTCACGGTCACTGGCCGGGAAGTTCGTCACGACGGCGCATCCCAACATGCGCTCGCACACGCGCCTGAAGTTCATCGCGCCGGACGAGCTGGAGCCGTGCAATGTCCTGTTCGTCTGCGTCCCGCATGGCGCGTCGGCGGGTCAGGCGCGGCGGCACGTCGAGGTGGCCGATGTCGTCATCGATCTCAGCGCTGACTTTCGGCTGAATAACCCGGATGACTACGAGACCTGGTACGGCTGGGAGCATCCCGACCACGAGCACCTCGGTACGGTCGTCTACGGTCTTCCGGAACTGCACCGCGAGGAGATCAAGAACGCCGACTACATCGCCAGCCCCGGCTGCATGTCAACGGCCAGCATCCTGGCGCTCTATCCACTCATGCAGAGCGGGCTGGCCGACACCGAGATGCCGGTTGTCGTCGAGGCCAAGACCGGCTCGTCCGGCAGCGGGGGCTCTTTCAACGCCAGCACCCACCACCCGGAGCGCGCCGGGGTCATCCGGCCATTCAAGTCGACCGGCCACCGCCACTCAGCCGAGATCATCCAGGAGCTGAAGGTCAAAACACCCGTAAACGGGTACCCGGCCCCGAAGATCAGCTTCTCGGCCACCGGTGTCGAAGCTGTGCGCGGTATCCTGGCGACCGGCCACATCTTCACGCAGGACGCGCTAACCGACCGCGATGTCTGGGGCATCTATCGCACCGTCTACGGCGAGGAGCCCTTCGTCCGCATCGTCAAGGAGCGCACCGGCATCTTCCGCGCCCCGGAGCCAAAGATCCTCTCCGGCACCAACTTCTGTGATGTCGGCTTCGAGGTCGACGAACACGCCAACCGCGTCGTCGTCACCGCCGCGATCGACAACCTGATGAAGGGCGCAGCCGGCCAGGCCGTCCAGTCGTTCAACATTCGCCACGGCTTTGAGGAGACGGCGGGACTGGACTTTATTGGGCTGCATCCGGTCTAAAGGCCCAGTTTGTAGTACGTAGGTTGCAGGTTGTAGGAAAACAGGGGCAGCCCTCATCCCCTAGCCCCTTCTCCCAATCCTGGGAGAAGGGGAACCGATCCAAGAGTGATGAGGGCTGTTTATGGATCTACTCCCCTCTACCAGTATTGGGAGAGGGGCTGGGGGTGAGAGCTCTTCATGACCATACTCGTCAAGCTCGGCGGGAGCGCCGGGATCGATAACAGTCTGACCGTCGATGATCTGGCCGGGATGTGGCCGGAGCAGCGCATCGTCATGGTACACGGTGCCAACGCGGAGCTGGATGCCTATATACGCAGCCAGGGGCGCGAGCCGGCGCATGTGACCTCGTCGCGGGGGCAGGTCAGCCGCTACACCGACGACCAGACGATGAGCGACATGATGGCGATCTACGCCGGGCAGACGAACAAGAGGATCGTCGAACTCTTCCAGCAGCGCGGCGTCAACGCTGTTGGCATCAGCGCGCTGGATGGCGGGACGGCGCGTGGCCGGCGCAAAAGCACAATCCGCATCGTCGAGGACGGCAAGCCGAGAGTATTGCGCGGCGACCATGCCGGGAGCATCGAGGAGATCGACACGACGCTGATCGAGCTGTTGCTGGACAACGGCTACCTGCCGGTCCTGACGCCGCCCGCCGTCAGCCACGAGGGCGAAGCGATCAACGTCGATGGCGACAAGCTGGCGCTGGAGCTGGCGCAGGCACTTGGCGCTGAGGCACTGATATTCCTCTCCAACACGGCCGGGTTGCTGCGCGATGTCGATGACCCGGATTCGTTGATCACGCACATCAATACAGCTGATGATGCAGACGTCGATGCCGCGTTGGCGGCGGCGGCGGGCCGGATGCAGAAGAAGGTCGAAGCCGGCGTCGGGGCAGTCCGGGCGGGCATCGGCACAGTAGTATTCGCGGATGCCCGCGTTGAGCGGCCGGTGAGCAGCGCGCTTGCCGGCGCCGGCACGGTCCTGACGGCCGGGGTTCTCCAGGAGGTCTAGATGACAGGCGCGACGATGACGAACGAGACGATTAACGCAATTGACCGCGATCTCCAACCAGCGATGTACGCCAAGCGCGGCCTCGCGCTGGTGCGTGGCGAGGGGGCGGTGCTCTGGGACGCTGACGACAACGAGTACATTGACGTCATGAGCAACTACGGCGTCAACATCGTCGGCCACGCGCATCCAGGTGTGACCACGGCGATTGAGCAGCAGGCGGGCTTGCTGCTCAACGTCCATCAGTCATTCTCCAGCGACGTCCGGGCCGACTTCCTGGAGGCGTTGATGGCAATTGTGCCGGAAGGCCTCACGCGCGCCTGGCTTTGCAACTCGGGCGCTGAGGCGATAGAGGCGGCGTTGAAATTCGCCCACGCCATCACCGGGCGGCCCAACATCGTCGCGATGCAACGCGCTTACCACGGCCGGACGGTTGCGGCCGGGCAGGCGACCGCGCCAAAGCCGGGCGACGACGCCGGGCCGGGGCCGGTCACGCATGTGCCCTTCGACGATCTCGACGCGCTTGATGGCGCGGTTGACGACCAGACCTCCGCGATCATCGTCGAGCCGATCCAGGGCGAGGCGGGCATCTACCCGGCGTCTGACGGCTATCTGGCAGCCGCTGCCGAGATCGCGCAGCGTGAAGGCGCGTTGCTGATCTTCGATGAGGTTCAGACCGCTTTCCGCACCGGCGAGTGGTTCTGCGCCAACGCCGAGGGCATCACTCCCGACGTCCTCTGCACCGCCAAGGCGCTTGCCAACGGCGTCCCCATCGGCGCGACGCTGATCACCAACGCTATCTCCGAAGCGCTGCCGAACGGCATTCACGGCTCGACCTTCGGCGGCAACCCGCTGGCCTGCGCGGCTGGCCTCGCGACGATCCAGGCGATCAAAGACGAAGACCTGCTGGCCAAGAGTGTCGTGCTCGGCGACCGTCTGCGGTCCGGTATTGCAGCGCTCGAATCCGACCAGATCCGCGAGATCCGAGGCCGTGGATTGATGACCGGCATCGATATCCGTGGTCGCGTCACCCCGGTCCTCCGTGCGCTCCAGGACCGCGGCGTCCTCGCCCTCCCAGCCGGCAACCTGACCCTGCGGATGCTCCCGCCGCTCGTCATTTCCGACGCCCAGATCGACCAGGTCGTCGAAACACTCGGAGCATCGCTCGAAGCGGCCAGCCGCCGCCCACGCCGCCGCCAATCCTCGTAGCCGCGACGCGATGCGTCGCAATCATGGGGAGACGTTGCGCTACTGCGGCGAAATTGTGCTTGGACTACGTAGGGATGGGGCTCGTCCCCATCCTTTGCCCACAGTCATCCATCGCCGGATGGGGACGAGCCCCATCCCTACGGGCGTCGGTCTTGGCTGTTTCCCGAGCAAGCGACTTCGTTGCTCAATACGCTGAAAGCGGGGGTACCGACTGTGCCACTCGAAACCGACCGCCTGATCCTGCGCGAATTCCACGAGAACGACTGGCGGGCGGTGGCGGCGTATTGGTCCGATCCCCGCTATCAGCGCTTCTATCCCGAGCTGGAAGATGTCAAGAGCGTTGTCCTGGAGCTGGTGTCGCGCTGTATTGAGGCTCAACAGGTTGAGCCGCGCCGGACGTACCAGCTCGCAATTGCCCGGCGAGACGATGGACGGTTGATCGGCAATTGCGGCCTGCGGGTCAATTCGCCGGAGAACCGCGAGGCAAACATCGGCTACGAGCTGAACCCGGAGGAGTGGGGCCAGGGTTTTGCGACCGAGGCTGCCAGCGCCATCGTGGAGTTCGGATTCGACACGCTCGGTATGCACCGCATCTGGGCCGAGTGCAACGCGGAGAATGTCGCGTCGTCCCGGGTGCTGACCAAGCTGGTCATGCAACGCGAAGCCCGGCTACGCGACCACCGCTGGTTCCGCGACCGCTGGTGGGACACCGAAGTCTACGCTGTGCTTGAGGACGAGTGGCGGAGCGGAAGAAGGGTGTAGGTGACAGGTTACAGGTGTTAGCAGACGCAACCATCTTCGATTCTGCTATTCCCTGTCACCTGTCACCTAACCCCTACCCAAGCGGGCCGGCTTCGGCGCAGATCGCGTAGGCGCGCATCTCCTGGGCCTGGTTCGTGTCATTGTTGACGGCGATCTGCCAGGAGTCGTCATCGAAGGGGAATGACCAGAACATGTTGGGCTCCGGCACGGCGGGATTCGTTTCGGCTACATACGACGCAACACCGCCGCCGCCGAGCACGTACTTCCCGTCCGGGCAGGTTAGCCGGTGGATCTCGGTTTCGCCGGCCGCGATGGGGATGAGGTCGCTCTCGATGCGCTCATATCCAGCGATGCTCGTCGCGCCCAGGTTGTTCCAGCTGATGGGGTATTCGCCTTGTGAGCACTGCGCCGCGGAGTGGGTGTAGCGCATGTTGCTGGTATAGAGGCTGACGCAGGCGTGGTGCGCGCCACCATTGGCCCGTGCGGTCGAGAGGCCCGGGATGTCGAGCGCTGCGCCCATACCAATCCCCAGTCCGAGTATCAGCACGGCCATACCAGCGCCCAGTAGATGTTTCAGCGCTCCTGGAACGATTCTTGTCACCATCTGCTTGGACCTTTCCCTTCAGCGGCAAGCGTTCGACTGACGAACGGTGTCGATTGTCTTGATGGTCTCAGCTTATGAGGATCAAGCGGACGGCGACATCGGGTACACACGACGAGGAGTATCGAGTTTTCTCGATAGCCGGCTCCGTCTTGACCGCGCGCCGGCTGCCGCGTAGCCTGAGGACTATTGGCAGACATCATGTACCGTCCGGGCGCCGCTCGTATTGCGGGTGGCGTCACGGCAGGCAAATCACAGGAGACATAAAGATGGCTACCGACTTGATGCAGGCTCGCCGGGCACCGGCGACGGTCAGCGCGATGATCGAAGCGGCTGAGCGCTTTCTCGACACGCTGACGGAGGCGCAACGGAACCAAGCGACCTTCCCGTTCGCCGGCGATGAGCGCTACTTCTGGCACTACACGCCGGTCGACCGCAACGGCCTGCCGCTGAAAGAAATGGACACCGGTCAGCGTGAGCGGGCTTTTGACCTGCTTGCCACCGGGATGAGCGCCCGTGGCAACGCGACGGCGCGCCAGATCATCGACCTGGAACCGATCCTGAAAGAAGCGGAGCGCATGGAGGGCCGGACAGATGGCCCAATCCGCGACTCAGAACGCTACTGGTTCAGCGTCTTCGGGACGCCGGGCAGCCCGGACCCGTGGGCCTGGCGCGTCGGCGGCCACCATATCGGTATCAGCTTCACCGTCATCGACCGTGACTACGTCGCCGCGACGCCGCTCTTCTTCGGCGCGAATCCGGCCGAGGTACGCCACGGGCCGGAGCAGGGGCTGCGGACGCTGGCGGACGAGGAGGATCTCGGCCGCCGCTTGCTCAGTAGCCTCGACGACGGCCAGAAAAACGTCGCCATCGTCAGAGCCGTCGCCCCCGACGACATCCTGACCGAGAATTTCCGCAAAGTCGATCCGAATGTTCCACCGGACGGCATCCGCTATAGTGACCTGAGCGGCGAGCAGCGCGGCCATCTGGTCGACCTCGTGCGCCACTACGTCACCCGCACGACTGGCGAGGTGGCCGAGGGTGCGTGGGAGAACATCGAGCGCAACGGGTTGGATAGCGTCGGCTTCGCCTGGGCTGGGCCAGAGCAGCCCGGCGAGGGGCACTACTACGCCGTCAAGGGCGCGAGCTTCCTGATCGAGTATGACAACACCCAGAACGACGCCAACCACATCCACTCGGTCCTGCGTGACTACGAGAACGACTGGGGCGAGGACCTCCTGGCCGCCCACTACGCCGAGACACACTCGCACGGGCATCACGATCACTAACCTGGCGATTTACTCGCTGGTGTTGCTGTGCCACGCTACGTGTCTGACTCCGATCGGAAGAGCAGGACCGGGATCGGGCTGTGACGGAGGACGCCGTCGGCGGTCGAGCCGATGACGATACGTCCGACGCCGCCCAGACCGTGGGTTGTCATGGCGATGATGTCAGCTCCGGCTGCCGTCGCTGCCGAGACGATCTCCTCGACGACATTGCCCTCGGGGCGTAGTTCCGCTGTCGCCTCGTAGCCGGCGCTTGCCGCTTGTTCGAGCAATGTGTCCAGTTTCTCCTGGGCCCATTCCTGTGATGCCGCGATGAAGTCGGCCACGAGTCCGTGATTGATTGATCGAGTGGCCCAGGACGGTGTGCCGACGGCCCGCACGAGATGGAGCTGCGGGGGCGGTTCACCGAGGATGCCCTGTGTCTGCTCGACGGCGGCGGCGCTGTAGTCTGATCCGTCGACCGGGATGAGCACCTTGTCCAAACGCGGCGCTGCGCTCGGTGCATCATCGCGCACGGTCATGATCGGTCCTTGATACTTGTGGATGACCTGGAGGGCGACGCTGCCGATGGCCAGCCGCTTGATGCCGCCGTAGCCGTGGGTGCTCATGACGATGACCGCTGGCTGCGCGTCCACACTCTCTGCGACTGCCAGAATCTCCCGCGCCGGTGATCCGAATCTGATCGCGATCTCCGGCTCTCGCAGACCAAATTGATCGGCGACAGCCGCGAGGTACTGCTCACGCTCGCCGATGACGTCGGCCAGCTCCGGCTGGTGGCTCAACTGTTCGGACGTGATCCAGGCAGCAAACTCGCTTGACATCGGGATTACCGACACGAGCGTGATACTCCCGTTTGTGCGGCCCGCGAGCGCGCCTGCCCAGGGCACAGCGGTCTCAGCAAAGCGTGAACCATCGAGCGGAACGACAATGCGCGTCATCGTGGGACATCCCTTCTGCCTGAACCAAACGTGCAGCCACGTGCGAACACTACGGAGTCTGCGCCCGTGATTTCCTGCTTCAAGGATAGCGACGCGGGCGCAACAGCCGCGATAGAGGATCATTTCGTGATGTTGCAGAAGCGCAACGAAACGAGCGCTGGAGCGCCTGCGGGCGGTGCTCTGGGTATGGAAAGGGGCCGGCAGTATGCCGGCCCAGGTCGTGCGGCTCAACTAGTGAGCGCTAGAGATAGCTCTCACAGGTGTAGAGCAGATTCGCTTCCCAGCCGCCGGCCGTCGTGTCATAGGTCCAGTAGCGGCACTGGTCGGTCCCGCCGGAGCCGCGCAGGCGGTTGCTGTAGGGCCACTGGTTGTTGTCAGAGTAGGTGTCGTAGAGGCGGTCGTTGTGCGCGCCGCCGTCGAGGAGGTCTGTGCCGGTCTCGCCGTTGAGATAGTCCTCGCCATCTTCGCCGAAGATCTCGTCGTGGCCGCTGCCACCGTAGAGCGTGTCGTTGCCGCTATTGCCGTTCAGGAAATCGTCGTCCGGGCCGCCCCAGATGCTGTCGTTGCCGACGCTGCCGCTGAGGCGGTCGTTGCCCTCGTCGCCGATGATCGTGTCATCGCCGCGGTCGCCGGAAATCTGGTCGAACCCGCCATAGCCGCGCAGGTAGTCGTTGCCGTCGCCGCCGCAGATGAGGTCGTTGCCGCCGTAGCCGACGATCACATCGTCGCCGCCGAGGCCGACGATGATGTCGTTGCCGTCCGTGCCCTTGAGGTAGTCGTTGCTATCGGTGCCGACGACGATGTTATAGCCGCCAGATTGGCCCGGCGCGGCGATGTAGCCGAAACACCAGAGCGAGGCGGCGTCCGCTGCCTGGGGTGTCGCGACGATGAATCCGGCGACTGCCAGCAGCGCGACCGGAACGACCCGGAGCCAGTGCCGCGTGGGGAGGGTCGCTGCGAGTTGCATGAGATGGTGCCTTCCTGTCTGCATTCCTTCCAACCATCCGGCCGTATCGCGCTTACCCGGGATGAGCGATCCAGCCGTACTCGGATCATGCGTGGCGCTTAGCCCGGTCGCTGAGTCCCACGATGCAGGCAGCCTGTCAACTGGTTTACAGCGGGGCGATTGATGACAGAACCTGTCGCCATTGGCGAGTATCCTCGGCGACGGACGAGCATTGGCTGAAACGATGGAGAGGTGACACATGTACGAGAGCGCCGCGGACGTCCAGGAGCTACAGGAATTGCTAGACCGGACCTACGCTGATGCCGGCGAGCACCTGCGTGGCATCACAACGCCCGAGCGGCGAATGTCGGCCGAGGAGACGATCGAGTTCCTGCAGGGGATGTGTCTGCTGGCGTTGGCGACCGTGACTGCCGATGGGCGGCCGCTGGTCGGACCGGTCGATGGACACTTCTACAAAGGCCAGTTCTGGTTCGGATCGTCGCCGACCTCGGTGCGCTACCGTCACATCCAGGCCCGGCCCTATGTCAGCGCGACGCATACGCCGGCGGAGTCCCACTCCGTCACGGTCCACGGCACGGCTGGGCTCGTCGACGTCAACCTGCCCGAACACGCCGAGTTCCGCGAGCATTGTGTAGCGCTCTACGGCGAGGAGTGGCTCAACTGGGGCGCCGGCGCCTTCTACGCCCGCATCCACGCCGAGAAGATGTTCACGTTTCGAGTGATCGAGGGTGGGTAGGGCGTAGGGGATAGGTTATAGGGGATAGCAGAACGAGGATGGGCGAATTCAAGCGTCCAAGCTCGTACACGAAACGCCCACAACCTGCGGCGTGAATCCCGAACTCTGCTATCCCCTATAACCTATCCCCTACACCCTACGCCAACGCGCTTTCAGCGCCGGAGTCGCGGATGAAGAGGCAGGTCGCGCCGAGTTGTTCGGCGAGGGCCGTGCTCTGGGTCAGGTTGAACTGGGGACCAAGACCGAAGATATTGATGTCCGCTGGTGGAGCATTCTCAAGCAGATCGGCGAAGCTTCCGTCGGTGACGAAGATCTCCGGCTGTGGTAGCCGGGCGACTTCGGCCAGCTCGCCGAGGAAGGCCCGGCAGTTGTCCGCTTCCGCGCCGCGTTCGACGGCGCTGATCAGCCGCAGCCGGCCATTCTGGTTACTCGTGATCTGGTAGCCGGTCAGCAGTGCCAGGTTGAGATCGCCGAGCCAGTACTCAAGGTTCCACTCCGGGCTGCGGTCGCGAATCCAGAGGTTGACCGTTTCGATCTTGCCGGGCCGAGCCTCGGGGAGTCCGGCGAAGAAGATCAACCCCATACCCTGTTCGGCGGCGGTCGTGGCGATGTGCCGAAGCTCGGCGTCGTTCTCCCGGTAGCCGAGCGAGGAGATTGGCAGGAAGACGACGTTCGGAGCGAGGAACGCGCCGCTCAGCGCCTGGATCGCCGCAATCATGCCGGTGTGAAATTTGTCGGCGTCGAGCACTGTCCAGGAGGCGAAGATGTCGCGCTCGCGGAAAGCCTCGGTGATGACCTTCATCTTGACGCTCCAGCGCGACTCGTGGCCGGCGCTCTGCACGCCGACAAACTGCACCGAGCCCTTGGGATGCACGATGGCGTCGATCACATCGAAGGTCTCGAGCGCCGCGTCCGGTTCCTCGACCACGGCCAGCAGGTTCGGTTTCCAGGCGCGTTCGCGCGTCTCCGGCAAGGTCGAGACCCGTTTCGCGCCCCACTCGGCGATCGCGACGAAGAGGCCGCTGCGGAGATCGCCGTGGGGCGCGCGTAAGCGCTGGCGAATCAGAATCAGATAGAAGCTGAGGACGATGGCGACACCGAGGAGGCTGAAGAGCGGGTTGATGATGAACATCGCGCCAATCGTCCCGAGCGTCCCGACGAGCGGCACGATCAGGGGGAGTCGAATCGATGGCCGGAAGCTGACGAGATCAAGGCTCTGCTCGAAGAGCACGACGACGTTGATCGTTGCGTAGGTAATCAGGAAGAAGAGCGTGACGAAGGGCGCGATGGCGTTGAGGTCGCGCAGCGCCAGGCCGCCGATCACCACGAGGCCGGTGAAGATGAGGGCATTGCGTGGCTCACCACCGCTGGTCCGGCGCGCAAAGAGTTTTGAGGCCGGCAGGATGTCGTGGCCGCTCAGCGCTTGCATAATGCGCGGCGCGCCGACGAGCGACGCCAAGCCTGATGAGAACGTGGCCCCCAGCAAGCCGGCGATGACGATCGGGCCCCAGAGCGCTCGGTCGATCATGATCGTGTAATTCTCGACCAGCTCCGCGGGACTGGCGACGACCGCGAGCCACCAGGCCAGGGCCATGTAGATGATGAACGCTGTCCCGATGGCCAGCAGCGTCCCGCGTGGAATGCTGCGGCGCGGCCGTTCGAGGTCGCCGGACATGTTTGCGCCGGCCATGATGCCCGTCGCTGCCGGGAAAAAGATCGCGAAGACGATCCAGAAGTCCGCGCCGCTGAATGCATCGTCCGGGAAGCCCCGGTAGTCGCCCAGCCACTGCGGGGAATAGTCGGCAGCGCCGGCTCCGAGTGAGGCGAAGATCGAGACGAGCGAGCCAACGATCACCGCCAGGATGATGTATTGCACCCGGAAGGCGAAGTCGGCGCTGATCAAGGCGATGACGAAGAGCAGGCCGAAGGCAATGAAATCGACGACGAGCGCCGGGTGGTCGGGGAAGATCAGCTGCCAGCCGGAGCGGAAGCCGAAGATGTACATCGCGACGACGAGCGCCTGCGAGAGATAGAGCGGGATGCCGATTGCCCCGCCGGCTTCGATGCCGAGCGATTGCGAGATGATCGAGTATGCGCCGCCCGCGCCGATGCGGATGTTGGTCGTGATCGACGCCATCGAGAGCGCGGTCGTCAGGGTGATGATAAAGGCCAGCGTGATGATGCCCCACGCGCCAAGCAGCCCGGCGTTGCCGACGACGGAGCCCTCGCGCAGGTACATGATGACGCCGAGGATCGTCAGGAGCGTCGGTGTAAAGACGCCTTTGAAGGTGCTGAATGCCTGGCCCGATGGTTCGCTGCCATTGGCGCCGGGGAGGCCAGCGCCGGCGGGTTGAGTAGGTGCGGCGGGAGTCGATGTCGTCGCCATCGCTTGTTCCCCGATGCCAGTCTGAGCGTCTGCGTGAAGACCACCCCGTTCACGACGCGCCGAAGTATACCGCTCCACCGGTTACAGGCCGTTACCAGCGACTCCCCCCACTGTTGGCAGAACGAGTGTGCACTCGTAGGGCAGGGGCTCGTCCCCTACCGGCCAACACGGCTCTGGCCAAACGGCCGCAAGGGACGAGCCCCTGCCCTACGCGAAGTCCGTCAGGACCGTAGGCGGGATCACAGTGGTGGTGGATGGCGTCTGCCACACTCCGGGACAATGGGGCAACGGAAGGAGCGTCGATGAGACTGGTGCTGGTGACGGTCCTGGTCACGCTGCTCCTGGTCGCCTGCGGCGACGACGGGAGTGACGTTGCCCCGACGGCCACAACCGCGTCTGCCCTCGCAATAGAGCCGCCAGCGCTGCCCTTTGACGACAATCCAGCCCCGGAGGCGTGCGGGATCCCGCGTGAGTGGGGACGTGATGAGCCTGGCCGGGTCACTGGCATGTACGCGGGCGAACTCGTCCAGCCGGTCATCTATCTCTACGATAGTCACCTGCGGCGTGCGGTTGTCGGCCAGATCCCGGACGGCGGGCGGGTCGAGATTCTCCTGTCGCAGTCGAACCCGGTCCTCGACTACTACCTCGTTCGCTCGCTGGATCTCGATCAACCGCAGGAGGGCTGGATCCCCGCGCCGTTTCTCCTGATCTCCTGAGTGTCGAACGCTTAGTCGACCGTTATGCATCAAGACAGGCTCCAGCGGCAGAGAGTCGAGCCCATGTTGTTGCTGTGACGTCTGCTGCATGGCGGGGCGTGCACACCGAGTCAGGGCAATCCGCTTCGAGCAGGCTAGCTCGTCCCTGGCAGGGGCTCAGGCGGAGCGCTACGCAGGACGCTGATGGCGGCGGCCGCGAACCAGATGTAGGCGACGAGGAACATCAGGCGTTGCAGCACTCCGGCGATGCCAGGGAAGAGCGACATGCCGAGCGGCAGCACGACAGTCGCGGCCAGCGCAAACGCCTCGAATGGGCGCGGTGGCGTCGTCAGGCCACGTTGGAAGATCACGCTTGCGACGCCGAGCGCGAAGGCGAAGCCGACGGCGGTTGCCCCGATGGTGTGCAGCAGATCCTCGGTCTCGTTGTAGGGCATGCCGGCTACCCAGGGTCGGGTGGCGAATGCGGCGACTGTGGTCATGGTAAAGCCGAACGCGATGAAGCAGATACTCGCGGCAAGGCCCCAGCGCCTGCCTGCGAGGCGCGTTACCCAGAGCGCCCCGAAGCCGAGGAGCAGGAAGCCCAGGCGCGCCAACCATGCTCCGTCGACGCCCTGCGCTGCCGATTCGCTGGTCGTGTTCGACACCCACGAGTACGAGTCCGGCATGAGTAACGGCGCTGCGGCCAGTGCGCTCGCCGACGCCGCCAGCACGGCGAGCGCTCCGAGCGGCTCCAGGTTGCCTGAACCTGCGATTGGCTGTGCGTCAGCTATGGGTTTGTCGGTTGCGTCCATCGATCTGCATACCTCAACTGGTTTGTCTGGATAGAATAGCCGGATTCGTTCATTCCGGGTCGCATTCGGGCGGCGTAGTGAAGCGCAGGTTGACCGCAATGGCGAACGAACTACCGACATCCCGTCCCGCCGAGGAGCTCAGTGCCAGGGAAGCAGAGCTGCAAGCAGCCGCCACAATGGTCCTGGAAGACCTCGACGCCATCACGATACTCTCACGCGTTGGGGAACCAGTGCTTGTGGGCAGCGTCGCGCTCGGCTTGATGGTTTGGCCCGACATCGACTTGACCGTGCTCTGTCCGGCGCTCGACATGGCTCAAGTGTTCGCCATCGGCGCGCAGCTGGCCGGGCACGAGCGTGTGCGCGGCCTGCAGTGGCGCAACGACACCGGCCATTGGAACCAGGATCCGCTCTACCCCGACGGCTTGTTCTGGGGCGTCGAATACCGCACACCGGAAGGCGAGCGCTGGGAGCTCGATATCTGGTTCATTCATGAAGACACGCGCCAGCCGGATATGCGGCACCTCGATGACTTTCTGCCGCGTCTGGACCCGGAGACCCGGCTGGCTATCATGACGATCAAGGATATCTGGCGCAGGACGCCGCTGTATGGCGCTGAGGTGAGTAGCTTTGATTGCTACACAGCCGTCCTCGACCACGGTGTCCGGACTCCCGAGCAGTTCCAGGAGTACCTGGATGCGCGCTAGCCCCGGTCGCGCAGCGATGTGCTGTCAGTTGCGATGAGACCAGGCGCGAAATCGTAGGCGGTGGAGCTCATCTCACCTTGCATGCATCAAATTGAGCCAGTCGGTCGTGGTGCGCCCGAGAGCTGGCGGAACGCAGCGCCATGCAGCAGACGCCACAGCAACAACATGTCATCCCGAGGAAGGCTCTGCGCCCGAGGGATCTTGTTGCGCGCGTGCCGCCCGCCGCTGCCGTAGACGGTGATCGACTGAGCTGTAGCGAGCGTGACAGTCTTCGTTAGAGCGCGGCGCTGTCGGCCGGAGATCCCTCGGGCGCAAAGCCTTCCTCGGGATGCCAACCTCGAAACGGGACGTTCGTAAGCGAACGTGCTTGGCGGCGTGCGGTGGGGAGAGCGGAAGCAATCTCCCTGCATACACCTAGTTTGATGCTTGAAGGGTGGAGTTCATCCCACGTACTCCACGTCATTCGTGGCGTTGGTGTATCTTGCCCCGGTTCGAGATCCGCGAGGACGTCACCGTGAGCGAACCGGAGTGCAGCCAAAGGATCCAGTCACCCAGTCAGAGCGTCTGCATGGTCACGAGATCCTTCGGCTTCGCAAAACCGTCGCTCAGGATGACGCAATCGGGGAGTTTGACTGCCAATTCACGGGAAAGCGCCCGAGCACACACTGACTCTACGTGTCTATGCTGGGATTGGAGGACCAGGTGAGTTCATCTCTACCCCGGCCACGAGCTCGAAGACAAGGGCGGGTCGAGGTGAGCTCCACGAACATTGGGCGGTCAGAGAGGGCGCGGCGCCCGATGCGTGCTAGAGGACGATCAGGACACAGCTATAGAGCGCCGCGCCGCAGAAGAAACTGGCGAAGTTGCTGCCGCGTTCTTCGGGCAGCTCCTCACTGAGGACGTGGATGACCGTGCCGCCGGCCAGGAAGGCCAGGATGATCAGGAAGGGCACGTCGCCGGTGTCGATCATGAAGCCGGTCAGCCAGCCGCCGACCACTGCAAGCGCCAGCATCCAGCGTCCGGAGTGCTGGTAGGCCGCGTAGAAGCGCCGCCGCATGCCGTAGTCGTTGATCAGGAAGTGCATCGTCATCGCCAGCACAAAGACCAGCACTGCCGCCAGGTCGATCTCGGCGCGCTTGTGGATCGAGTGGGTGATCAATGCGTTGTAGACGGCGAAGGAGCCGATGCTGATCCAGAAAGTGAAGTCGAAGACGCGATTGACCGCCCGCTCGGCACGGCGCTCGTCGTCGTTGGTCTTGCGGTGGAGGCCGAAGAACGCGGTCGCGCCGGTCAACGCGATCATGTAGACGAGCTCGCTGTGGAGGGTGAAGAAGTTCTCGAAGTGCTCCGATACCTCGATGCGTTGCTGCTCCAGCTCCGGGATCAGGTGCAGGAAGACGTAGCTGAGCGAGACGCCGGCGGCGAAGGAGAGCCAGCGCAGCCGCAGCACACGGTCAAAGATCTGGTCGAAGTGGTAGCCGAAGAGATGGATGGCGGCAAGCAACGAGACGCCTATGACCGAAATGATGATTGTGCCGTCCATCGCACTCCTCGCGCCTGGCTGTCCGACATGGCCAACTAGATTTTCGACCAGTGCAATCGAAAACTGGCTGGCCCGGTCGTCCTGAATCGGACGCGACGGATGGCGCTTACCGTGGCGGTACTGGACGGCGGAAGAAGACGCGCTCGTAGCCGTCTTGCTCGCCTCGGCCGGTCTCCTCCCAGCCGAGGTGGTGATAGAGCGCGATGTTCTCAGTCATCTTGATGTGGGTGTAGAGCCGTAGCTCTGGAATGCCGCGCCCGGCGGCCTCGGCATCGGCGAGGTCGAGCAGGCGCCGGCCGACGCCCTGACCCTGGGCATCCGGGTGAACGGCGATGTTGTCGAGGAGGAGATAGCCGTCGCCCGGGATCAGCACGAGGAGGCCGCGCAGCTCGTCGTCAACCTCGGCGACCCAGGCCTGGCCAGCTGCGACGCGCGCGGCATAATCGTCGAGCATCGGGCCCGGCGGTTTGCCGATACGCTCAATGTAGTGTTGGTAGGCTGCGTCCACACAGCTCTGGATGGCGTCGATGTCGGCGGCGCGGGCAGCACGGATCGAAACGCTCATGATGACATCCTGTCAGGCTGAAGACATGGCAGACGTACCGCTATCGTACGATGACGGCGGTGCATGCGAACGCCTGATGAGAAAGTGAGCTGCCGATGCCGATTACCCCCGCCGAGCTCCTGCGGGCCTACCGCGCAACGCCGCGCGTGCTGCGAGCGTTCACCGCCGGGCTGAGCGCCGAGCGGCTTGACTGGCGGCGTGATGACGATGACTGGTCGATTGTCGAGATCATCGCCCACCTGGCGGACGCCGAGGACAATTCGCACGAGCGCGTCCGCCGGATGCTGACCGAGACCAACCCGAGCTTCCTCGACTACGACGAGAAAGCCTGGGCGCGCGAGCGCAACTACCGAGAGAAGACGCTCGACGATGTGTTGACGCGCTTCTGCGACCAGCGCGCCGCCCACATTGCGACACTCGAAGCGCTGGACGCCGATGACTGGGAGCGCACCGGCCAGCACAACACAATGGGCGCGCTGACGGTGCGCTCGATCACAGCCAGCATGGCGGCGCACGACATGGAGCATCTCGGCCAGATCTCCGACTCGCTCCTGGACCTGCGCGATGCCTGAGCTCGACGTCGTCGTAATCGGGGCCGGCCAGGCGGGTCTGTCCGTTGGCCGGCTCCTGAGCCGGACCAGTCTGGAGTTCGTGATCCTCGATGCGGAGGAGGGGCCGGGCGCTGCCTGGCGGCATGCCTGGGACTCGTTGCGGCTCTTCTCGCCGGCCTTCTGGAGCTCCATTCCGGGCATCATCTTCCCCGGTGGCCGCGACTATTACCCGACGCGGGATGAGGTCATCGACTACTTCACGACCTACGAGGAACGTTACAAGCTGCCAGTCAAACGCCCGGTCCAGGTCGAGGCGGTGCGACAGCATGATGCCGAGTGGCTGTCGGTTGCGACCGACCATGGCGACTGGCGCGCGCGGCACGTCGTGAGCGCGACCGGCTCCTGGCACAATCCGGTGATCCCAGCCTTGCCGGGCCGGGAGTCGTTTGAAGGTGTCCAGATTCATTCGGCCCACTATCGCTCGCCACAGCAGTTCAGCGGCCAGCGCGTGCTCGTCGTCGGTGGCGGCAACTCCGGCGCTCAGATTCACGCCGAACTGTCGCTCGTTGCCGACTCGACCTGGGTCACGCGCCGTGAGCCGCGCTTCTTGCCGGACGACGTCGATGGCCGGGCGCTCTTCGACCGCGCGACGGTGCGGTACCAGGCGCGGCAGGCAGGCCGCGACCCAAACAAGAGCGTCGAGACGATTCTCGGCGACATCGTCATGCTGCCGCCGGTCAAAGCCGCGCGTGACCGTGGCGATCTCGTGGCAGCGCGTATGTTCGAGCGTTTCACGGTCAACGGGGTCCTCTGGCCGGATGGTCGGGCAGAGCCCATCGATGCTGTCATCTGGTGTACCGGCTTCCGCCCGGCGCTCAAGCACTTGCAGCCGCTCGGCGTCATTGAGCCGGACGGTCGCATCCAGACCGACGGTACGCGCGCCGTGCGCGAACCCCGCCTCTGGCTCGTCGGCTACGGCGAATGGACCGGCTACGCCTCGGCCACCCTCATCGGCGTCGGCCGGACGGCGCAGGAGACGGTGGCACGGATAGGGCAGAGGGAACGGGAAAGAGGCAAGCGGGCGTCAGCCAGCGAGTGAGCACGCAGGTGGTGTTGATGCCAATTAGGCACAATATGAACGAGGCAGGAATGGGAGAGATGCGACATGACAGGCTCCACGCCGATCAAACTGCCTTCGCATGACGTGCTTGATGAACTATGCCGCCGTTATGGCATCAAGGAGCTAGCGTTATTCGGCTCGGTCACGCGCGAGGATTTCCGGAGCGATAGTGACATCGACATTCTTGTCGAGTTCCAGCCAGGCGTCCGCAACGGCCTCTTCGCCTTCGTCCGCTTGCAGCAAGAGCTTGAAGCGATGCTGGGTCGCCCGGTTGATCTTGTTCCCAAGGACGGCCTCAAGCCTGTCATCCGGGACCACGTGATCCACTCATCTCGCACCATCTATGCGATCTGAGCATCTGTACATCTCAGAGATGATTGATGCGGTCGATGACATCGTCACATTCGTGAGCGGTCTCACCATCGATGAATTTCTTAGTAACAAGAAGACGCAATATGCGGTTGTGTTTGCACTTCAAACCCTTGGTGAAGCAGCGCGACATCTCCCAGATGGGCTACGCGAAAGTCATCCCAATCTCCCGTGGCAAGAGATGATTGGGCAGCGCAATGTCATCGCGCATGATTACTTCGCAATTCGTTGGGAAGATATCTGGGAAACTGCCATTCGAGATGTACCCGCTCTTCGGATTCCACTTGTCGAGATTCAAGCAAGATTGCAAGGGGAAGATGAGGCTGGGCCCTAGGACGCAAACACCGCCGCAATGAGCAGCACGGCTGCCAGCAGGCCGCCGAACTGGAGGTAGTGGCCGGCGATCTGGGACCAATACTCTCACAGCTAGTCACTCGGTACGCCCAAAAAATGCCGGTAGGCTGTTACCGCTGCAATCTGGTTGCCGTGTGGGATTGGTCATGACGATCCCGCCAGATTGCCAGGCGCGAACGTACACATTGACAGGATCGCCACAATCCATATAGTTCTAGGTGGTTGCGACAGTAATGCAAGCAACTATGCCCTGGCCCATCGCGAACAGTCACCGGATGGTGGCGTGCCCGGACAAGCACCGGGATAGCGAGGGGCCTCGGTGATTCTAGGGCGAAACATCCTCAACCTGCATGACGCGACTTGAGATGATACGAAGGTATCGCTCGTCGCCCTGGGAGATCATGCGATAGATAGCACCACTTGCCATATCAACAGCCTGGATTAGATTGTCGCTGTTTGACGATCTATGCCGTATGGCGCGAACGGCGGCGTTGATGTCCTCGTGCCTGAAGTGTCGCCGGAGCATTGCGCCAAGGCGCAATTGGCTGGGACGGCTTTCGAAGGACCGATCGAATATCACGATGGCGTCTTCGAGAAAATCCTCCGCGAGCGCTAGCAACGCGCTGACGACGTGACTGTAGAAGTTCTCAGCGCTTTGCCGGGCACTGCGAGGTAGTCTCGTCTTGTCGATCACTGCTCCGTAAACAACCACGTCGTGCCGTTGGAGCACGGTTAGAAACTGTGTCCGGACATCGTGGCTCGACTTGCTGAACTTGAACTCCTCATGGGGCGGCATTCGAAGCCGGCGCTTGAGGTGGTCAATATCTGCATGGAGAGGCACTGGATCTTCAATGATGAGCAGCGCAGCTACGAAGTAGGTGCTGGATCCGCGCCGAAATCGGAAGCCAAGATCCCCCGATTCGTCAACGTAAACGAACATACATCGCCATCACGCCGCAAACACCGCCGCAACGAGCAGGACTGCGGCAAGCAGCCCGCCGAACTGGAGGTGGAGGCCGGCGGTCTTGCGGAGGAGGAGGTTGAGGGCCGGGGCGGAGGTGCGGGTGCGGACGACGCGCACCAGCTCGATGGCTTTCGGGAGGGTCAGGAAGACGAGCAGCGCCCCGAGCGGGATCAGGCCGCCAATGGTCAACGCGCCCAACACGGCGTAGGAGCCGAGCAGCAGGACGACGTATTCGCGGACAGCCCAGCGGTGGCCGATGAAGGTCGCCAGGGTGCGCTTGTTGGCGGCGGCGTCGTCCTCGATGTCGCGGATATTGTTGGCCTGCAGGATGGCGGTGACGAGCAGGCCGATGGGGAGAGAGAGCAGGACGGCGGTCCAACTCACCGCGCCGGTCTGGACGTAGTAGCTGCCGGCAACGATGACCGGGCCCATGAAGATGAAGACGGTGACTTCACCGAGCGCAACATATCCCAGCGGCTTCGGGCCGCCGGTGTAGAGATAGGCCGCCGCGAGACTTGGCAAGGCGAAGAGCAGCACCGGCCAGCCGACGAGATAGACGATGTAGAAGCCGATGGCCGTCGCGATGGCGAAGAGCGCGAACCCGAAGATCAGGATCGCCCGCGGGCTGATCAACCCCCGCTGGATCATCCCGCCGCGGCCGAGCTGATGGGGCGCGTCTGCGCCCTTGACGTGGTCGTAGTAGTCGTTGACGAGGTTGCTGCCGGCGTGGACCAGCACTGTCGCGATGATGACGAGCAGCAGCATGAGGAAATCGAACTCGCCCTCGTAGGCCGCCAGCAGCGTGCCAACCAGCACCGGCACGATGGACGCCGTGAACGAGAACGGCCGCGTTGCCATGTACCAGTTGTAGACGCTCTCCGGCACCGGGACATGCAGCCGAGTGCTCTGCTCGACCCGCCAGGGCATCGCGATGCGCTCCAGCGCGTCCATCACCAGGCTCAGCAGCCAGCCGAGCAGGGCGGTGACGATCAGCCCAACGTACATCTTCTCGATAGCCAGAATCTGGTAGGAGTTCCAGATCAGGTAGCCGATGCCCTCGCCGGCCGAGAGGAACTCGGTTCCGACGATAACCAGCAACGAGAAGCCCAACGCCAGCCGCAACCCGGAGAAGATCGCCGGCAACGCACCCGGCAGCGCGACCGTCGTCAGTTGCTTGTGCCAGGGCGCGCCGGCGTTGCGGGCGACGTCGAAATAGGCCCGGTCGACCGCCATCACCGCCGCCGTCGTGTTGATCACGACCAGGAAGAAGACGCTGATTGCGACCATCGCGATCTTCGAATCCTCGTCCAGCCCGAAGACGAGGATGACCAAGGGCAGGATCGCGATCTTCGGGACGGCAAAGAGCGCCGCAGCAATGGGGTTCAGCAACGCCCGCAGCGGCCACCATAACCCCATCAGCAGCCCGAGCGCGACGCCCGGAACCGCCGCGACCACGAAGCCCGTCAGAATCCGCACCATGCTGATGCGCGTGTCATCCCAGAGCTGCCCGGACCGGATCAGCTCCCGGGTCGTCCCCTCCAGGCTGCTCGGCGGCGGGAAGAAGATCGGGTTGATCACCGCCGCGCGCGACAGCGCTTCCCAGATCAGGAGCACCAGCAACGGCCCCATGAAGGCCAGGATAAACGTGAACCAGCGGCGCGTGGGAGTCATAGAGCGAGGGAATAGGAAATAAGGAATAGGGAATAGGTGAAAGCACACCCATTGGAGAGTGCCTTACAGCGCTTCCATCCTCCTGACGGTCTGTGCGGGATAGGTAGAGGGCGGAGCAGCCCGTTCGATCTAGTCGACCAAGTTGCGCGATGTTCGGCTGTTTTTCGCGGACCGTAGGGGTGGAGTTCATCTCCACCCGGTGTTGTCTTCGAACCCGTGGCCGGGTGGAGATGAACTCCACCCCTACGGTGTCTGCCGCGATCTCTTCGCGATCGGTCGCCCATCGTTGTGCAATTGGGTCTAGTCCCTAATCCCTGATCCCTAATCCCTCGCTCCATCCTCATCCCCCAATCGCCACCATCGCATCGTCTCGCAACAGTTCCCAGATCTCCAGGAAGAGCGCGTTGAAGTCGGGGTCGGAGCGGACGGTTTCGAGGCGACGCGGGCGCGGGAAGGGCACCTGGATGTCGGCCTTGAGCGTGCCGGGCCGGGCGCTGAGGATGAGAATCCGGTCGGCAAGGATCATGGCCTCGTCGATTCCGTGAGTGACAAAGACAACCGTCTTGCCGGTATCCTCCCAGATACGCAGCAGCTCCTCCTGCAAGACCAGCCGGGTCTGCTCGTCGAGCGCGCCGAACGGTTCGTCCATGAGCAGGACTTCGGGGTCCATCGCGAAGGCCCGGGCGATGGCAACGCGCTGGCGCATGCCTTCGGAGAGCTGCGCGGGATAGGCGTTGAAGAAGTCACCGAGTCCAACCTGCCGCAGGAACTCGCTGGCAATGCGCTCCCGCTCCGGCTGATCGAGACCGCGCATTTCCAACCCGTAGGCGGCGTTTCGCAGGACCGTCATCCAGGGAAAGACCGACGCGCCCTGGAAGACCATCGCCTGGTCAGGCCGCTCCGGGTCCGCCGCGTTGATCGTGGTCGTGCCGTGGGTCGGCTCGATGAGTCCGGCGACGGCCCGCAACAACGTGCTCTTGCCGCAGCCCGACGGACCGACGATCGCGCAGAACTCGCCGCCCGCGAGATCGAACGAAACGCTATCGAGCGCGCGCACGATGTCGTTGCCGAACGGGTAGTCGACGCTGAGGTTGGCGACGGTGAGGCGCGCGGACATCCCTCACCCCCCGGCCCCCTCTCCCACACGCTGATGCGGGGGAGAGGGGGCGTAAGTCAGGGAGAAGAATCGTGCTGTCTCTTGCTCAACTCCCCTCTCCCCGCGCAGCAGTAGGAGAGGGGCCGGGGGTGAGGGAAATCTTCTATCTCTATGCCTCACAACGCTCTCACCGCCTCGATCACACGCTCATCAATCAAGCTATCCGGATCGAGATTGGGTATCGGCGCGACCTCGCCGCGCGCGACGAAGAAGTCGTAAATCCGACCGACGCTGCCGCGCCGGAAGCTGCCTTCTGGCTCGTAGTGCGGGCGCATCGACTCGATGACTTCGGCGTCCGGGACGTCGGTGAAGTGGGCGATCGTCGCGAGCGTTTCCGGCGCGTTCCAGTCACGCTTTGGGTCGCCGGATTGCAGGTCGACGCAGGCGCGCAAGTAGGCGGCGGTGAAGGCGACGACATCGTCGAAGCGCTCGTCGAGCGTCCTGCCAAGTGTGTACAGATAGGTGGGTTGGAGGCCATCGACGAAGTCCGACTCCAGCCGCGCCGCCAGCCGGCGGTCGATCAGGTCGGTGACAAGTGGTTCGCCGAGCAAGGCCGCGTCGATCTCCTTGCGCTCGAAGGCCGCGCCGACGTCATGGTACTGGACGAAACGCAGGTCAACATCGTTGAGCGAGAGGCCGCCGTGCTCAAGGGCCGAGTGGAGCCAGAAGAGCGGCGTGCCGGGCGATGGTGACGAAACTGGCCGGCCGCGCAGATCGTCGACGCTGGAGATTTCTCCAGAATCGAGCAGGTCGGCTCGCACGATCAACGGCGTCGTCGCCGGTGGTTGCTCGGCATGCAGCGGGGCAATCAACCGGATGTCGTGGCCGCCGGCCAGCGCCCGCCAGAAGTCCGGACCAGGCCCGCCGGCAGCGATGTCGAAGCGGCCGTCGAGCAGGCTGGGCACGATATCCTTGCCGGCCGGCAGCGCCGTCAGCTCAACATTGAGTCCGGCGTCGGTGAAGTAACCGCGCTCGCGCGCCAGCACGAGCGGCGCGTAGATCAGTACCGTGACATAGCCGCTGCGTATGGGTGTCTGCGAAGCGCTCACTCTTCGTAGCGTCCAATCTCCTCCAACGCTTGCTCGACATAACTGCGGTCGATGAAGGACTCGACATCGAGCAGCTCGTCATAGTCGAGCAACCCGCGCGCGGCGAAGAACTCCTGGAGTGTCTGGAGGTCGGTTGCGTCAATCTCGCCGTTTGGCTCGCAGTATGTGCGCGAGGATTGCTCGATCAGGTCGATGTCGACGCGCGTCTGGCGGTTGAGCAGCGCCAGATTCTCGTCGTTGGCCCAGTCGTCGCCGGTCAAGTCGCGGCAACCCTGGAGAAACGCCTCGACGAAGCCAACGACAAGCTCCGGATTCTCCTCGGCGAAGCTGGGGTTGACATAGACGAATGTCGGTTGGAAGTCGCTGATGAAGTCGTCGGCCAGGCGGACGGCGATGCCCTGGTTCTCGGCGGCGGTTGCGAGCGGTTCGCCGAGCATGGCGGCGTCGATTGCGCCGCTGTCGAGCGCCGCCGCGACGTCGCCGAAGCCGAGTTCTTGGAGCTCGATGTCCTCGATCGTCAGGCCGCCGGTCTGTAGCGCCTGATCCAGCCAGTACTCGGTCGCGCCGCGCGCGTTGACCGAGACTCGCTTGCCGGCGAGCTTCTCGATTGAATCGAGCTCGCCGCTATCGAAGCGTTCCTTGGAGACCATCAGCGGCGTTGCCTGGGGAGTGCGCTCGAAGTGGAGCGGGGCGATGACTGTCAGCTCGACGCCGCGGTTGATGGCGTTGAAGAAGGCTGGCCCCGTCCCACCGGTTCCGACATCGAAATCGCCGTTGGCCGTTAGCGTTACCATGTCCGCGCCGCCGGCCAGTGACTGGAGCTCGCTGTCGATGCCCTGCGCCGCGAAGTAGCCCTTATCGTGGGCGATCATTGCCGGACCGAAGACGAGGACCGGCACGATGCCGATCTGGACGCGAGTGAGCTCGATCTGCTCAAGCGCGAGCTGGGTCGCGGTGGCGTCTTCGTCGACGTCGTCATCATCGTCGCCACCACAAGCGGCGAGCAGCGGTAGGACGAGGGCCACGATCATCAGGATAAGCACGGGTCGAATTCGGCGGTCAACGCTCAACGGTTCGCTCCCCCTCGCGATATAACGGAGCCTGCATATGCTGGAGGAAGTATACGGCGACTCGCGTGCGCGAAAATCGGGCCGGCAGCGGTCGTGTGATGACGGCCTATGCGGTGAAGATGGACTCGGCTGCTGCGTGGGCTAGGCGGTCGTCGATGATTCCGGCGGGGTCGACGGCGGTCGTCAGATTCAGCATTCCACGGTCGAGGTAGAAGCGTTGGATGGCGGCGATCTCGTCTGCGTCGACCGTCCCATCGGTCGGGCAGCCGTAGGGGCGCATCGCTGCCAATGTCGAGCGGTCTGCGCCGGTGTAGAGCTGGAAGATGTTCTGGTTGCGGGCCGAATTGTAGCCATCGGCGACCATCTCGGCGCAGGCATTGTAGAGGACGCGGAAGAAGCGGTTGACGGTGTCACTGTCCGACTCCAGAAAGCTCGCCGTCGTCAACGCGTAGCTCGCGGTATAGCCGGGCAGATAGTCTTCGCTTAACGCGACAGCCTGCCCGGCTTCGGCGGCTGCCGTGGCTTCGGGTTCCGCCAGCAGCGCCGCGCCGATTAGTCCGCGTTCGAGCCGTGTCCGCAAGCGGCGGTCGCTCGTGAACTCGATCTCGACGTCATCGAGCGCGAGCCCGCCGGCTTCCAGGACCCTCGCGAGCAGGTACTCGGGGAAGCCTTGCCGGGCCATGCCTATCGTCGTGCCTGCCAGGTCCGCGACCGCGCCGATCTCGCCCGCCTCGAAGCGTTCGCGCGAGACCATCAGCGGCATCGAGAGCGGCTCGATATCGGTCGCGAGCGGACCGGCGATGCGGAGCTCGTGGCCGGCCTGGAGGGCGTTGAAGAAGGCCGGGCCGAGCGGGGCGATGGCGATCTCGGTTGCGCCGGTTGTCAGGAGTTCGATCAGCTCGACATCCTCGATCCGCAGCTGGAGATCCGGCTCGATCGTCTCCGCGCTGAAGAGGCCGCGTTCGAGGGCGACCATCAGCGGCGCGTCGGACATGACGTTGGTGTTGGCTATGCTGAGCTGGGTCGGGACGACGTCCGGCAGGAGTGTGTCGCGCGCGGGCGTCACCACAAGCGGCGCGTCCTCGCCATCGCCACAGGCGCCGAGCGTGGTGGCCACAACGGTTCCCAGCCCGGCCAGCAAGATGCTTCGGCGGCTGAAAGTTTGGCGAGATCGGCTGTTGGAGCGTGGCATGGCTGGCGCGTGTTCCCTGCTGTCTCGTCGAGGCTTCGACAAACATCGCCGTCAGGGTCTATCGTTTGACGCTGACAGCACCTATCTTGAATGGGCGAGCGAGAGGAGGCGATGGGCGAAATGTCACGAATATCCACCGGACACGTCTTGAAAACAGCGCTGCTCGGCGGGGCCGCAACGGCGGGCGTCGTCTCCGGCCTGCGCGCGCGCCGCGAGCGCCGCCTGAGCCAGGCCCAGGGACTCGACGCCCCGCTTACGATCAACCGCGACCGGCTCGGTATTCCGCACATCATCGCCGCTTCTCGCGCGGATGCGCATTTCGGCCTCGGGTTCGCCGTTGCTGAAGACCGGCTCTGGCAGATGGACATTTCACGCCGCGCCGCGCTGGGCAACCTCAGCGAGATCATCGGACCGGACGGCCTGGAGAACGACCGGCTCATGCGACTGCTCGGCATGCCGCGCATCGCCCAGCTGCAGGCGGCGCTGATGACGGAGGATGAGCGTCTGGCGGCCGAGCGTTTCTCAGCCGGCGTCAATCACTACATCGCCAGCGCGAGCTTGCCGGTCGAGTTCCGGGCGCTGCGCTACGAACCGCAACCGTGGGAACCGGCGGATTGCGCGGCTGTCTTCCGGTTGCTGGCCTGGACGTTGAGTGGTTCGCCCGACGCTGCGCTCACGGCCGAGCGCCTGCAGAACGTCATCGGCGTGGGCTGGACCGAGGTGATCTACCGCGGCGGACATGAAGACCAGCCACCGATGATTCGCGAGCACGCCCGCGCGGCGACGCGCGACCCCGTTGCCGCAAGCCCCTTGCCGATCTTCCCGCAGTATGGCGCGAGCAACGCTTGGGCCGTCAACGCCGAACGCTCGAACACTGGCGGCGCATTACTCGCGAACGATCCCCATCTGGAGCTACGCAATCCCTCGATCTGGTGCGAAGCGCGGCTTGAAGCGCCCGGCTACCATGTCGCGGGGGCGACGGTCCCGGGCATCCCGGCCATCGTGATTGGCAGGACTCCGCGCATTGCCTGGGGCGTGACGGCCGGCATGACACCGCAGGTCTTCCTCTACCGGGAGGCACTGGAGGATGGGCGCATCGAGCACGAGGGCGAGTGGCAGCCCGTCAGAACACATGATGAGTTCATCCCCGTCAAGGGCCAGGCCGACGAGCTGTTGACGATTCGCTACACGCCGCGCGGCCCGTTGCTCTCGGATCTTCAACCGCAGCCGGACGACCAGGCGGTGAGCCTGCATTGGACCGGCATGGAGGAGGGGCACGAGCTACAGGTGCTCCTCTCCGCGGTCACCTCACGCGATATCGACGAGGCGATCCCGGCCTTTCGGCAGTTCACGACCCCGCCGCTCAACATCGTGGCGGCAGACGCCGACAACAACATTGGCGCGATGAGTCTCGGGCGCATGGCTCTGCGCTCGTCGGCGCCAGGGCTCCTCGCGCCATCCGAGTACCCGCCGAAGTACGTCGACCCGGATGACTTGCCGTTGGAGCGCAACCCGGAACGCGGTTGGGTCGCCTGCGCGAACTACAAGCTCGTCGGCGAGGATCACCCGCACACGATCCACGGCAACTGGGCGCCGGGCTTCCGCTACCGGCGGATCGTCCAGACGCTCGAGTCACAGCCAAAGCACTCGCCACACGGCTTCCGCAACATGCAGCTTGACATCTACTCGACCCACGCGGCCGAGACCGTCCCGCATTTCCTGGAGCTGCTCGAGGGCGCGGCCGACCAGTGGCTCGTCGACGAGCTGCGCGGTTGGGACTACCGGATGGAGGCTGAGAGCTGCGCGCCGCTCCTGTATGAAGCGCTACACCGTGAATGGACGCAGCTGGCGTTGCGTTTCCGGCTGCCGGACGAGATCGCTGACTTGCTTGTGACGCGAGGTGGTGCGCTAAGCGTGCCGGTGCTCTTTGTTGACCGGGTGCTGCGTGGTGAGCTGCCGGCCTGGATGGATGATCCTGACCGCGCTCAACTCGTTCAGCAGGCTGCCGAGCAGGCGCTGACCTGGCTTGAGGAGCAGCTTGGGCCGGACCGGGCGGCATGGACCTGGGGCGCGCTCTGCCGGCTGACCTTCCGGCATCCGCTGGGGCTCATCGCCGGGCCGCATCGCCGGCGCGTCAACGTCGGCGCATTCCCCGTCTCCGGCGGCCGCTTCACTGTCTCGCCGATGTATTGGGACGCCGGCAAGCCCTTCGAGGTGATCGCTGGGCCGTCGCTGCGCTTTGTGACCGACATGAAGCGGCCGGACCAGAGCTGGTTCACCAATACCCTCGGGCAGTCCGGGTCGCCGCTCAGCCGCCACTTCCGCGATCAGGTCGACGATTTCCTGAACGGTTTCGCACACCGCCTCTGGCCGGAGAGCCTGCCCCCGCGCCGCCGCCGTGTCCTGCACCCTGTCGGCGAATAGAGCATCGTTGGCCTCGAAGCGTCTTCGCCCTTCATGCATCAGGTTAATCAGTTCACTCGCACGGTTCCCGGTTTCGGTCGGCACGCAACGTCATGCCGTAGACGCCACCGCACCAACATGGTCATCCCGCGGAAGGCTCTGCGCCCGAATGATCTTGTTGCGAGCGTGCCTCCCCCCGGTGCAGTAGCCGGTGAACAACTGGGCGTCGGCGACCGTGACAGTCTTCCACGGAGCGCGGCGTTGGCGGTCGGAGATCCCTCAGGCGCAAAGCCTTCCTCGGGATGCCAGCCCTGGAGCGGGGCGTGTGTCATGGGGCTCGCTTGGCGGCGTGCGGTGGGGAGAACGTGCGCAATCCTCCTGCCAGACACTTAATACTGTTTCACGGTGAGGGAGTCCGGTCGCGTGTAGGGGCGTGGACCCAGAGGGTGCCCCTCACGCCCAGGGTCCACAGCCGGCGAACGTATGCGGAATCCGAGCACGGGCGTGAGGGGCACCCTCTGGGTCCACACACCTACTACTGTCGCTGGATTCCTGCCATCGATTACCTGAATCAGTATAACTTGATGCATAGAGCCTCAAAGCGTCTTCGCCCTACTGACTGTCCTGCCCAGCGCGAGCGCGGCACCTCGTCGAAGAGGTTGGCTGGCGGCATTAACGTACCTTTGGTCGTTCGCTGAGTAGGACTTTTCGGCCCTGCCTTCGGCTCTGACACCTCATAGCATCAGAAGCGAGAGATGTTCGCCAGGCTCTGATTCCTGGTCCAGTGGACTGCGCTTCGCGCGCGGCCTGCCTTGTGGGGATCATCTCGCAGCGAAGGAGATGCCGTTTGGAGAGGCCCGACCAACGACCGCTACGCCGCAGGACTGTCCTGCGCGGGGCCTTTGGGATTGTTGCCGGGGCGGCTCTTGCGGGTATCCTGGCTGCCTGCGGAGATGACGAGCCTGGCGAGACCGATGCCTTGATCGCGAGCGCCGCCGGCAATGGTGAATCCGCCCCTGACGGCACTTCCCGGCCACTCTTCGACGACGCAGCGCTGGCAACCGTCACTCCAGCGCCAACGCTTGAACCGACGGTCACGTCCGTGCCATCAGCCACTGCAACGCCAGAGCCGCGGCCACTGACGATCGTCACCGACTGGGACGAGGCGCTCGTCGCTGACTTTGCTTCGCGATTTTCTACTGAGACCGGTGTCGAGGTTGTCGCGCGGACGCCGGGCGACGGATCCCTGGTCGAGCTGGCTGCCAGTGACGCTGACGCCGACGTGTATCTTGCGCGTAGCCTCCGCGAGCTTGCCGGGCTGGAAGCAGCCGAATTGCTTGCGCCGCTGCCGGAGGAGCTCCTCGCTGGAGTAGATGCGCCATTCACGTCAGTCGCTGGCCGCTGGGTTGGCGTCGGTGGCCGTTCGACCGTGCTGCTCTACGACGCGGGGCGTGTCGCCAGCGAGGACCTGCCGGCGACGCTGCTTGATTTCACCGCGCCGCGCTGGCGCTCCGCCTTCGGCTTTGCGCCCGCTACCGCTCATTTCGAGATGCTCATGCTTGCGCTGGTATCGACGGCAGGCGTGGACGCTGCCGAATCATGGGCGCAACGTTTCGCCGGCAATCGCCCGGCGCACTACGCGTCCACGCTCGACGTTGCCCGCGCGGTGGCGACGGGCGAGGTCTTGCTGGGTATTGCCCAGCACACCGACATTTTCGCGCTTGAGCCCGAGTACGGCGCGCCCGCCCCGCTTGGCGCGCAGTGGCTTGGCGGGGGCGCTGACGACGCGGCGGAACCCGGCGCGTTCGTCGATCTACGTGGCGCAGCAATCGCGGATCAGGCTCATGATCCCGATGCGAGCGCCGCCTTCATCCAATTTCTGCTGTCGGGCGAAGCTCAGGCGCATCTCGTTGCGCTCAACGGCGAGTATCCGCTGGTTGCGGGAGTCGCCGCAGACTCACGTCTACCTCTTCTGAGTCAGCGCGTGCTTCCTCAGCTTCAGCTTGCTGACCCGGTTGCAGTCGAGACCGCGAAGCTCCTCGCGCAGCAACTTGCGCCACCAGAGAGCTGATCGAGTGGGTCGACCTGAATTTAATCTTGGCTCGAATTGACATGTTGACGCGTTGTAGGCGCTGGGCCTCTACATGAAATTGTTGCCCAGGCCGGAAAGGAATGTCTGGTTTCAGATGCTGGTACATAGTCGTAATGGACGCAGTTGGAGATCGCTGAGCGCGTTCGTCGTGCTCCTGATGATTGCCGGGCTGGTACTTGCTGCCTGTGGCGGCGGAAGCGCTGACGATGGCGACGATGACGAGAGCGCGCTCGAACCGATTATCGCCTCGAGCGGCGGCAACCGGCCACTCTTCGTCGACACAACGCCCACGCCGGCTGAGGCTGACGATGCGGATGAGGACGATGGTGCGGATAGCAATGAATTCACCGGCGAGCCGTTCAAGATCGGTGTCGTCCAGCCCTTCACCGGCGGTCTTTCCGACTGGGGCGAGCCGCACCTCCAGGCCGCGCAGCTCGCAGTTGCCGAAATCAACGCCGGCGGCGGTGTGCTCGGCCGCGAGGTTGTCCTGATTGAGATGGACTCCGGCACGAACGCCGAACAGGGCGTCGAGGCTGCAAGAGCGCTCGTCGAAGAAGAGGGCGTCTCGGCCATCTTCGGCGCGGCCGGTAGCAGCGTCTCGCTCGCGATTGCCAGCCAGGTTAGCGCCGAGCTGGGTATCCTCCAGATTTCGGCGGGTTCGACCTCCCCGGCGCTGAGCACGCTCGAAGAAGGTGACTTCTTCTTCCGCACCGCGCTCTCCGACGCGGCCCAGGGCATCATCCTGGCCGACATCGCCCGTGAGAACGGCTATGACTCGGCCTGTGTCCTCTACATCGACAACGCCTATGGCGTTGGGCTTGATGAGGTCTTCGTCGATTCGTTTGAAGCCGCCGGCGGCACGGTCGTCGGGAACTTCATCCATGCCGAAACGCCGGAAGATCCGGAGATGATCGTCCCTGCTTGTGTTGACACGGATGCCGATGTGGTTGTGGTGATTAGCTATCCGGAAGCGGCGCAGGAGTTCCTGAGCGCAGCCGATGAGCTCGGCGATGCGCCATACCTCTTCACCGATGGCTTGAAGTCCCGCGATCTCTTCGAGGCGCTTGGCGCGGAACAGTTCGAGGGCATGTACGGCACGTCGCCGGGCCTGTTCCAGACTGGCGCATCGGTCATCTCGGCCGGCTTCCGCTTCGACCGCGAGTACTACGAGGCCTATGGCGAGACGAGCTCGGTCCCGTTCACTCGCGAAGCCTATGACACGATCTATCTCTTCGCGCTGGCCGCCGAGGTCGCCGGCAGCGACGACCCGGCAGAGATGCGCGATGCGCTACGGGATCTCGCGAACGCCCCCGGTGTGACCGTCATCCCCGGCGACTGGGCAGATCTGCGCGCCCAGGTCGCGGCTGGTGAAGACATCGAGTTCCAGGGCGCGTCCGGCCCGGTCGATTTCGACGCCAATGGCGACATTGAGCGCGGCGCTGTCGAAATCTGGCAGCTCTCCGACGGCGAACCTGTCGTCATCGAGACGCGCGAGGTTGACCTCAGCTAGGACCAGCGCCTCACAGCAATCGATTCGGAATCTGACAGAGAGCCTGCGCCATTTGGCCAGGCTCTCTGCCGTGTATGCCCCGAACGACAACGCGAACGGTTTCGACAGGAATCCGCTCGGCTTCGTAGGGCAGGGGCTCGTCCCCTGCCGCGCTTTGACCGTGTCGAACAACCGGCAGGGGACGAGCCCCTGCCCTACGGGAGCCTATTCAGGTTTGGGTGGCGGGTCGGTTGTGGCGTCGACGGGGTGGAGCTCCCTGGCGCGCGCGATGAGCTCGGCGGCGCGTTGCGGGGCCTGGGGCGCGTGGTTGGGGTCGTAGAGATGGCAACGTACCTGGTGGCCGTCGCCGACATCGAGCATCAGCGGCGCGACCCGGCTACAGGCGTCGAAGGCGTAGGGGCAGCGGGTATGGAAGCGGCAACCTGACGGCGGGTTGATCGGGCTTGGCACGTCGCCTTCGAGGATGATCCGGCTGCGGCGGTTCGCGGCCTGCGGATCGACCGTCGGGACGGCTGAGAGCAAGGCGCGGGTGTACGGGTGGAGCGGGTCTTCGTAGATCGCCCGATTGTCGGCCAGCTCGACGATCTGCCCCAGATACATCACGGCGATGCGGTCCGAGACCGAGCGGACGACTGACAGGTCGTGGGCGATGAAGATATAGGAGAGTCCCAGCTCGTGCTGCAAGTCATGGAGCAGGTTGATGATCTGGGCCTGGATCGAGACGTCAAGGGCCGAGACCGGCTCGTCGGCGACGATGAAGTCCGGGTTGACCGAGATCGCGCGCGCAACGCCGATACGCTGACGCTGACCGCCCGAGAACTCGTGCGGGTAGCGTTCGGCATGGCTCGGGTTCAGGCCGACGCGCTCTAGCAATTGCGATACGCGGTCGTTTGCCTCGCCTGAAGGCACGATATCGTGGAGGCGCAGCGGCTGGGCGAGGATCGAGCCGACCGTGCGGCGCGGGTTGAGCGAGGAGAAGGGGTCCTGGAAGATGATCTGCATCCGCCGGCGCATCTCTTTGAGCTCTTTGCCCTCGATGTCGGCCAGGTCCCGGCCGCTGAAGCGCACGACGCCGTCGGTCGGGTCGAGCAGTCGCAGGATCGTGCGCCCGGCCGTGCTCTTGCCACAACCGGACTCGCCCACCAGACCGAGCGTCTCGCCACGATGGAGGTCGAAGGTGATGTCGTCGACGGCCTGGACATGGCCGACGGTGCGCTGAAAGACGCCCTTGGTAATCGGGAAGTATTTCTTGAGGTTCGTGACGTCCAGAATGACGTCGTCCAGGTCCATGCGGGAGTCGATCGTCCGTTCCCGTTTGAACTCGATGCGTTCCGCCGTGCCCTCGTGCTCCTCGTCATAGAGCCAGCAGCGGACGGTCTGGCCGTTGTCAAGCGGGATCAGCGGCGGCTCCGCGGTGAAGCAGCGGTCGAAGGCATAGGGGCAGCGCGGGTTGAATTTGCAGCCCTGCGGCATCCGCGCCAGATTCGGCGGCTGGCCCTTGATCGGAATCAGCCGGACGCCGCGCTCTTCCTCGATTCTCGGAATGGAGTCGAAGAGTCCCCAGCTGTAGGGATGCTTCGGCTCGCTGAAGAGCTGCGGCGTCGTGCCCTGCTCGACGATGCGTCCCGAGTACATCACGTTGACCCGGTCGCACATTTCGTTGACGACGGCGAGGTCATGGGTAATGAACATCATCGAGGTCTGCGACTCGCGTTGGAGATCGCGCATCAGATCGAGAATCTGCGCCTGGATCGAGACATCGAGCGCTGTCGTCGGCTCGTCGGCGATGAGGATTTTCGGGTTGCAGGAGAGCGCCATCGCGATCATCGCGCGCTGGCGCATGCCGCCGGACATCTCGTGCGGGAAGTTCTTGATCCGTTCCTCCGGCGACGGCACGCCGACCTGCCGCAGCAGCTCGATGGCCCGCTCCTGCGCCGCGCGTTTCGATAGCCCCTGGTGGAGCATCAGCGGTTCCAGGATCTGGTCGCCGACGGTGAAGACCGGGTTGAGCGCCGTCAACGGTTCCTGGAAGATCATCGCGATGTCGTTGCCGCGCAGGTTGCGGAGCTCGCGCGTGCTCATGCTCAGCACGTCTTCGCCGTCGAAGTTGATCTCGCCGCCCAGGATGCGGCCGGGCGGGCTGTCGATCAGCTGCATCAAGGAGAGGGCGCTGACGCTCTTGCCGCTGCCGGATTCGCCGACGACGCCCAGCACCTCGCCGCGCTTGAGCTCGTAGGAGATGCCGTCGACGGCTTTGACCTCCTGGCCCTCGCTGAAGAAGGAGACGCGCAGATCGTTGACACTGAGGATTGCGTCGCTTGTCTGCGCTTGCGTCGCCGTGGCGCTGCTCTGATCGGCCATCGCTTATTCCCGCTCCCTCTGCATTGATGTGTGCTTCGTGAACATCTGCGGCCAACACGGTGCAAGATCAACCGTAGAGACGTGCTGTGAGGTAAGCGCACCGGGGTATGCCTCGATTGCCGTTGCTCCCGCGCTTGGCCCGCGCACTAGTCGAGATGGGTCCGTGGGTCGAGCGCGTCGCGCAAGCCGTCGCCGATGAAGTTGAAGGCCAGGACGGTCGTCGCGATGGCGAGGCCCGGGAAGAAGCCCATCCACCAGGCGTTGAAGTCGCGCATCATCGCGAAGGTATTGCTACCGCTGCCGGAGATCATGTTGCCCCAGGAGGGCTCCGGCGGCTGGATGCCGAAGCCGAGGAAGGAGAGCGCCGACTCCGTCAGAATCGCCACTGGAATGCCTAGCGAGGCGGCGACGATGACCGGCCCGACCGCGTTCGGCAGCAGCTCCCGGAAGACGATTGAGAAGCCCGACGCGCCGACGGCCCGGGCGGCTTCGGTGTACTCGCGCGTGCGGAGAATCAGGAACTCGCCACGGATCAACCGGGCGACGTTCATCCAGCCGATGACGGCCAGCACGGCGGCGATATGGAAGACGCTGCGCTCGTTGCCGTCGACCGAGGCGAGCGCAGCCATCGCGAAGAGCAGCGGCGGGAAGGCCAAGAAGACATCGGCGAAGCGCATGATGCCCATATCTATCCACTTGCCGGCGTAACCGGCCAGTGCTCCGAGCATCGTCCCGGCGACGATTGCGAGCCCGGTCGCGACGAACCCGACCATCAACGAGACACGGGCGCCGTAGATGATCCGCGAGAGCTGGTCGCGGCCGAGCTGGTCGCTGCCGAAGGGATGAGAGAACGATGGTGGCGCAGGTTCGCCGAAACGGGCAAGCTGGAGATCGTTCTTGTAGGGATCGTGTGGGGCGACGATGGGCGCGAAGATCGCGACGAGGATGAGGACGACCAGGTAGACGGCGCTGACCATGGCCAGCTTGTGCCGCCGGAAGCGGCGCCAGAAGATCTGGAACTGCCCGCGCGCCGGCTCGTCGGTAAGCTGGCGGTCGCTGGCCGCAACCAGGGAGGATTCTGCGCTGGCGCTCATGGCGTTGGCTCCTCGGGTCCCATTGCCTGCCGCTCGCGCGGCAGATCGTTAGTCGAAGCGCACACGCGGGTCGACGACCGCATAGAGAATGTCGGATAGCAGCGTGCCCAGCAGGATCAATACTGATGAAAGCAGCACGATCGCCATCACGACCGGATAGTCTCGTTCTTGGAGCGAGTTGACTGCCAGCAAGCCCATGCCCGGCCAGGAGAAGATCGTCTCGACGACGATCGAGCCCTCGACGAGCAGGACGAAGACGTACCCGAGCAGGGTGATGATCGGGATCAACGCGTTGCGCCAGGCGTGTTTCAGGATCACGGCGCTCTCGGAGAGTCCTTTGGCCCTGGCGGTGCGGACGTAGTCCTGCTTGATGACGTCGAGCATCGCCGCCCGCTGGTAGCGCATGTAGCCGGTTAGCCCGACGATGGTAATCGCCGTCACCGGCAGAATGTAGTGCTTGACCGTGTCGATGGCGTGGGGCATGAAGCCGTCTTCGACATAGGGGCTCTGCATCCCGAACGAGGGTAACCAGCCTAGCTTCAAGGCAAAGACGTAGAGCAGCATCAGGGCTAACCAGAACTGAGGCACGGATATCCCGGCAAAGCCCAGGAAGGTCAGCACGTAGTCAAGCGTCGAATACTGTTTGACCGCCGAGATGATGCCGAGTGGCAACGCGATCGCGATAGTCAGGACGAAGGCAACGAGCGACAATTTCACGGTGTTTGGCAGGCGTTGTTTGATGACATCGAAGACGGGGGCGTTGCTGCGGGTGGATTCGCCCAGATTGCCCTGGGTGATCTCGCCAAGCCAGCGGAAGTACTGGACATAAGCCGGGTCGTCGAGCCCGTATTGTTCGCGCAGGCGATCCCGGTCCTCGGCGCTGATGCCCTGGCCCTCGCGGGCCGCCCCGGCCAGGATGGCCGAGACCGGGTCGCCGGGCGCGCGTTTCAGCAGCGTGAAGCTGATGATGGAGACGCCAACCAACAGCGGCAGCATCCAGAGAAGCCGTCGAATGATGTAGGCGGTCATGGCCGGGCATCCCTTCGGGGAGGTTCTAGGGGACAGGCGCTAGCAGGCGAAGAACCCTCTGCTGTAACCTGCCCCCTAGAACCTATCCCCTAACTGCTATTAGGCTTCCTTCCAGAACGTGTGGGTCGCGATGAGCCGGTACTGGCGGAAGTAGTCCGACTGGATCGGCTCGCCGTCCGGGCCAAGCACCGTGTTGGCGGCAACCCAGCCATCGACTGCGAGGTACATCGGGATACAGGGCAGATCCTCGGCGCGGATGGCGTCGATCTGCTGGTAGATCGTGACACGTTCCTCGGGGTCGGTGTTGGTGCGGCCGTCGATAATCAGCCCGTCGATCTCATCGTTGGCGTACCACATGTAGTTGAGCCCCGGCGGGAAGTTCCCCGAGTGCAGCTCGTTGAAGAGGTCGGGGTCGAACTCGAAGGGATGCGGCCACTCTTCCAGCTCGAAGGCGCGGTTGGCCGGGTCGTCATCCGGATCAGCCCACATCTCTTCGAGGGTTGAGAACTCGACGACGTTCGGCGTGATTTCGACGCCGATCTGGCTCATCTGGTCCTGGAAGATGACCATGCCGTTCTGGTACTCGTCGAAGCCGGCATAGGTGATGACGTTGAAGGAGAGCTGTTGGCCGTCCTGCTCGCGGATGCCGCCATCGCCCATCGTCCAGCCGAGGTCTTCAAGCGCCTGGGCCGCCGCTTCCTGGTCGAACTCGACCGGCACGACGTTGTCGTAGTCGTTGTAGCGGTCGAGCGGTCCGGTCTCCGCGAACTGGTTGTAGGAAACGATGCCGCGGCCGCGTGTGACCGACTCGGTCCAGGAGGTCTTGTCGATGCCGACTTCGATGGCCTTGCGGAAGGCCTGGTCGGCCAGGATCTCGTGGTTGTGGTTGAAGGCCAGCGTGATCGAGGTGAAGTAGACGTAGTTGTGCAGGGTGAAGTTGGCGTTGTCCTGGAAGCGCTCCTGCGCTTCCGGCGGGGTGAAGATCATGTCCAGATCGCCGGATTCGAGCGCGATGATGTTCGCGTTGGTGTCCTCGGTGAAGAAAATCGTATAGCCCTCGGCCAGGACGTCGCCGCGGAACCAGTCCTCGTTGCGGGCCAACCGGATGAACTGATCGCGCTCCCACTCG
>JAUIIK010000188.1 GCA_030431755.1 Chloroflexia bacterium | reverse complement strand
CGTCAACACCGTCATCCGCGAGACCGGGCTCTATTCCGACATGCACGAATCGCTCAACGACGCCGTCGACGCGATGGACGCCGAGTTCAACCGGCTGCCGCTCAACGACCACCCCAACCTCAAGCAATACGCCCCCTACTACCACCGCTGGATCGACCATCCGACCTACGACGACGAACTCTGGGGCTCGATCGACGTCAGCCGTGGCTACGACCAGCTCACCGTCCCGGCCTTCAACATCGGCGGCTGGTATGACATCTTCCTCGGCGGCACGATCGAGAATTTCACCGGCATGAGAGAGCGTGGCGCGACCGACGCCGCCCGCCAGAACCGGCTGATGATCGGCCCCTGGAACCACGGCGGCATGGCGGCCGGCAACCCGATTGGCGAGTTCGACTTCGGCGTCCGCTCGACTGGCGCATACATCGACGCCGACGGGATGCAGATCGCCTGGTACGACAAGTGGCTGCGCGGCCAGGAGACCGACCTCGATAGCCAGCCGCCGGTGCGCGTCTTCACGATGGGGATTAATGAGTGGCGTCACGCCGATAGCTGGCCGCTGCCGGGCACCGACTTCCAGGATTGGCATTTCCACAGCCAGGGTAGCGCCAACTCGCTCAACGGCAACGGCACGTTGAGCCGTGACGAGCCCGGTTCCGAACCGCCCGATTCGTTCGTCTACAATCCGCTCAATCCGGTTCCGACGCGCGGCGGCGGTCTCTGCTGCAACGCCGTCTGGAGTCTTGGCGGCGCATACGATCAACGCCCGGTCGAGGCCCGCGAGGATGTGCTGGTCTACTCAACCGATGAGCTATCCGAGCCGGTCAACGTCACTGGCCCGGTCAAAGTCGTGCTCCATGCCAGCTCATCGGCGCTCGATACCGACTGGACGGCCAAGCTGGTCGACGTGCATCCCTGCGGCTATGCCCGCAGCCTCACGGACGGCATCCTCCGAGCGCGCTATCGCAACTCGATGAGCGACGGTGAGCTCATCGAGCCGGGCGAGATCATCGAGTACGGGATCGACCTTTGGGCCACGAGCAACGTCTTCCAACCGGGCCACCGCATCCGGGTCGAGATCTCTTCGAGCAACTTCCCGCGCTTCGACCGCAACCCGAACACCGGCGAGCTACCGGGCCGCTCGGCGGATGTCGCCAGCGCCCTCCAGACCGTCCACCACTCCTCGGCCTACCCGTCGCGGATTGTGTTGCCGGTTGTCGAGGAGTAGCGAGCTACCACTGTGTCTAACGGTTCGGGCCCGAAGCCCCTCGCATGAAGTGGCATCCCGAATGAAGGCCTTGCGAAGTGAGGGATCTAGCAGCGAAATCGTGACGCAGCGGCGAAGCGACTACGGTACGGGCTCACTCTGCCCGTTCAGCAGCACAACCGTTCGTGGATCCCTCGCGTCGTAGAGCCTTGCGTGGGATGCCAAACCCGTGGGTTCGCCGCACATGGCAGCGGAATCGTCCGCTTGAACTCAATCGACGGACATGAACCGCCACAAACCCGATGGCGAGTGCGCTCGCATACGTAGGGCAGGGGCTCGTCCCCTGCCGGCGCGCGGGACTCCGGTCAAATGCGGCAGGGGACGAGCCCCTACCCTACGAGATTGCGAAGACTTGGTCGTCCGACGAGCCTAGAACTCCGTTACCACCGGCAGGATCATTGGGCGGATCTGGGCGCGCTTGAAGACGTAGCTGGCGACGATGCCCTTGACCCGGCTGACGAGGTAACCGTAGGACATGTTGCCGCGCCGCAGACTGCGGTCGAGGAAGCGCGCCAGGTCGGCCTGGGCGTCGTCGAGCAGCTTCTGGCTGGCGCGGTCGTCGAAGCCCTTGCCGGTCAGCTCCGGGCCGGCAATCAACGTGCCCTGATCGAGATCCACCGCCAGCGTCACGATGATGACCTGAGCATCGGCCAGCGAGTCAGAGTTTCGCAGGACGACGTTGCGGTAGCGGTCGCGGCCCATTGCGTCGACAAGCACTGCGCCATGCTGGACCTCCGGCTGGATGCTCCAGTCCTCTTGCGATAGAGATATCGGGCGGCCGGACTCGGGGATGATGATGTTCGCCGGCGGGACGTCGGCCTCGATCGCCATCTCCCGGTAGAGGTGCAGGTGTCGGGTTTCGCCGTGGATCGGCGCGACAAAGGTCGGGTTGAGGATATGGATCAGGTGCTTCAGCTCCTCGCGGGCTGCGTGGCCGGAGACGTGGATGCTCGGCTCGACCGCCGAGTAGATCACACGCGCGCCGAGCCGGAAGAGGTTGTTGATCGTCTGTGAGACGGTCTCCTCATTGCCCGGCACCGGTGTCGCCGAGAGCACCACGGTGTCGCCCTCGCGGACGGTGAGCGTCGGATGGTCGCCGCTAGCCATGCGCGACAGCGCCGCGCCGGCCTCGCCCTGAGAACCGGTCGTCAGGATCAGGATCTCCTCGTCCGGGAAACGCACGACCTCCTGCAGCGGCCGGATGACGCCCTCGGGATCGTCGATGTAGCCAAGCTCGCGGGCAATGCGGACCGAGTTCTCCATGCTGCGGCCGACGACGCCAACCTTGCGCCCATGCCGGGTGGCGGCGTCGATCGCCTGATAGAGACGGGAGATGTTCGAAGCGAATGACGCCAGCAGGATACGCCCCGGCGCGTCGCCGATAACGCGGTCGAGCGTCCCGGCGACGACCTGCTCGGTCGGGGTGCGGCCCGGCGTCTCGATGCGAGTCGCGTCGGAGAAGAGCACCAGGACGCCCTCGACGCCGAGCTCCCGCAAGCGCTGCTCGTCGGTCGCCGGCCCGAGCGGCGGGGTACGGTCGAATTTGAAGTCGCCCGTATGGATGATCCGGCCGACGTCACTATCCAGCGCAACAGCCATCGAGCCGGGGATCGAATGCGTGACCGGGATAAATTCAGCCTCGAACTCGTGGCCGACCGGGTAGATCTTGCCCGGCTCGACCTCGATCAGGGTCGCCAGGTCGGTGTTCTCAGCCTCTTCGAGCTTCGAGCGGATAAAGGCAAGCGCCAGCGGCGAGCCATAGATCGGGATCGGCGCGATCTCCGCCAGCTGGTTGAGGACATAGGCAATCGAGCCAATATGGTCCTCGTGGCCGTGGGTAATCAGAAAGCCGCGCATCCGGCTGCGGTGTTCCTGGAGGTAGGTCACGTCGGGGATGATCAGATCGATGCCGCGCATTTCCTCTTCCGGGAACTTGCAGCCGCAGTCGATCACGACGAGGTCGCCGCGCAATTCGACGACCATCATGCTTTTCCCGATCTCACCGCTGCCCCCGAGCGGCGTCACTTTCATTCTGGCTCCCGACATATGCTGGTACTCATCCTGTCCTGTGCGGCTGCGTTGTAATGCAGAGCTCTACCATCCTGGTCGCCCCATCAGACAAGCATACCCCGCACACTCACCAGGCTTGCGCACACGCTGAGCACAGCTGCCAATTCCGCAACCAGACGATGCCTCACAGCGCCTGGTCGTCAGAGGCTCATACATCGTAGGCCGAGTGCTTGTCACGTCCGGCCTACTGGTTGGAGGGATTCACCGATGGCCACGTTCAACGCTATCCGCGAGCAGCCAGCCGGCGTGCTCTTCGGTTTTGTCATTGCGAGTCTGCTATTCGCCGGGGCATTCACCTTGGCATTGAAGACTGGCAGCGCGCGCGCCGATACGGAGGGCGTCAACGTAACCCACGCCTGCGTCAGTCTCTACACCGGCCAGTCACGCCTCATCCTGCCGGGCTCCCAGGTCTCCTGTTCGTCCGGGGAGGTTCTGGTCGCGCTCGGCAGCGCCGACCTCGCCGAGCGCGTGGAAGCGCTCGAAACGCAGGTGCCGGACTGCATGTCCGATGTCGACGGCAATGCCCGCTTCAGCGGCTGCAATGTCGAGATCGTCAACGGCCTGGAATCGACCAACACGGTGAACGGGACCGGCAACCTGATCATTGGCTACAACGAGAATAGTCAGAATTACGAGCGCAGTGGTTCGCACAATGTCATCATCGGCGAGGATCACGGCTACACCAACGCCGGTGGGCTCGTCGCCGGCTTCCAAAACATCATCAGCGGCGCATATGCCAGCGTGACCAGCGGCGCGAACAATGACGCCCAGGGCCTGGCCAGCAGCGTCAGCGGCGGCACATTGAACGTCACATTCGCGCGCCTTTCAAGCATCAGCGGCGGCGCGACAAATGCGGCAAGCGGCATCGACGCGAGCGTCAGCGGTGGCCGCTCGAACGACGCGACCGGGGAGCTGTCGAGCATCTCCGGCGGGGCATCGGGGACGGCCAGCGCAACGGAATCCACCGTGTCCGGTGGGCGGGGCAACACCGCCGCCAGCGAGTACGCGACGGTCAGCGGCGGCGAGTTCAACACCGCCAGCGGGCAAGCGTCATCGGTCACGGGCGGCGGCAGCAATACCGCCAGCGGCGGCCGCTCCAGCGTTACCGGCGGGAACCAGAATGCGGCTGAAGCCCTCTGGTCGACCGTCAGCGGCGGGCAGAACCGCACGGCCAGCAACCCGGAGGATTGGGTAGGCGGCGGCCTAACGGAGAACTCCTGATGAGCCGGTTCGAGTCCTATCAATACCGCAACGCATTGCCACGAGTCGCGTCTTATCTATGAGTCACGTGACAACGAGCGCTTCGAGAGAGACCGATCTCATGTGAGATCCGGAAGGGAATCCAACGATGACGACACACTTACGCAACGTATTGGACGGCGCAGCGTTCAGACTAGCGCTGACGGCGGTCATCATCGCCGGCATCGCCGCGGCGGCCTATGGCATCACGACGGTGCGGGCCGTGCCGCCCGCGCCGGGCGAGGTGCTCTTCTGCGTCAGCCTCTGGACCGGCGAGACGCGGATTATCAACAACACCGACCTCTGTCAGAATGGCTACACGGTCACGGTCAACCAGGAAGGCCCGCCAGGACCGCAAGGCCCACAGGGTCCACAGGGCATACCCGGACCGCAGGGTCCGCCCGGTCTCCAGGGCATTCAGGGACAGCCCGGCGTTGGCAACATCATCCATCGTATGTCGGACCCGGTCGACATCGCGCTCAGCGCGACCGGCAGCGCCACCGCCGAGTGTGCAGACGGGGAGATCGCGATATCCGGCGGCCACATCATTATCCCCTCTTACAACGCCCGCGTGCGTGTTAGCGACCGCTCCGGCGACGACGCCTGGTTCGTGGACATCTTCAACAGCGCGCCCGGCGACGCAGTCCAGCTCTTCGCCACCGTCGTCTGCGCCCAGGTGGAGTAAACGCCTCCGCGATCGTGATATAGAAGGAGACGAGTCTTAGGTAGACTCGTCTCCTTACGCTTCGCTCGCGGTTCGCGTACCTGAAGGGGTATCACGTGCGCATCGAATTCCTCGGAAGTGGCGGCGCGACGACGACACCGCGACCCGGCTGCCGCTGCCGGATCTGCGTCGAAGCGCGCGAGCGTGGCGTGCCCTACAGCCGCAGCGGGCCGGCCATCTTCGTCCACGGGCTGGACCTGCTGATCGACACGCCCGAGGAGATCAAAGACCAGCTCAACCGGGCCGGGATCGAGCATATCGCCGCCGGGATCTACTCCCACTGGCACCCGGACCACACGATGGGCCGCCGGGTCTGGGAGGCGCTCAACCTCGACTTCCGTAACTGGCCGCCGAGCGGCAACACGACCGACGTATACCTGCCGCAACAAGTCGCCGCTGACTTCGAGCAGTGGCTGGGGCTGGCAGAGCACTTCGCGTTCATGTCGCAACAGGGCTACACCCGCGTCCAGACGATCCCGGATGGAGCGAGTATCACGCTCGCCGGCGTCACGCTTACACCCTTTCGGCTGGCGGCTGACTACGTCTACGCCTTCCTCTTAGAGGAAGCCGGCTACCGCGTGCTCATCGCGCCGGATGAGCTGGTCGGCTGGCAGCCGCAGGAGTTCGTGCGCGGCGTCGACCTGGCGATCCTGCCGATGGGTGTCGTCGAACTTGATCCGGTGACCGGCGCGCGCAAAATCGCCGCCGACCATGCCGTCCTCACCTTCGAGGCGACCTTCGCCCAGACGCTCGAGATGGTCCGTGCAATCGGCGCAGGCAGGACGATTCTGACCCATATCGAGGAGCAGGACGGCTACTCCCACGACGACCTCCAGGAGATTGCCCGGGCGCTTATGGGCGACGGCTTGCAGATCGAGTTCGCCTACGACACGATGAACGTTGATGTAGGCTAGTAGCCGGGAGAGTTGCAGCGGGGGAGGAGCACGACGTGAGCGCAGATCCGACCGATTCCACGAACGGCAACGACGTCAGCGGCATTCGCGAAACGACCTATAAGCAAGCGGCAACGCGCGAAGAAGTCCCGGCGACCGAGATGAACCAGACGGCTGCAACGAGCGTCGAGGCCGAGACGGTCATCATGAACCGCTCCAATGCCGAGACGATCACCGGCGGTCGAGTGGTCATGGAGCGCTCCGGCGCGAAGTCGATCGAAACCAGCTCGACACAGATGGATCAGTCCGGCGTCGTCTCGCTGGGTAGCGATAATGCCGTGCTGTTGCGTTCGCGCGCCGTTCAGGTCGTCGCCGACGAGGCGCGGCTCAACCGCAGCCGGGCGTTGATCGTCTCCACCAAGAACGCCGAGATCGAGAACTCCCAGATCGTGCTCTTCAACGGGCGAGCCAGCGGCGATGTCACAACCCTCTTCACGCCAGTCACCGCCGCCATCGCCGGCGCGGGATTTGGTTTCGTGCTGGTAATCTTCGGGGCACTGCTCCGGGCAGTCTTCGGCCGGGACTAACCCGGCCACCGGGCGGCGCGGGGCGGTTCGAGATATTCGGAAGGAACGGAACGATGAGCGCGGCAGGCCGCAACGTCATGAAGGTCATCACTGGCTCGGCAATCGGCGCAGCCGTCGCCGCGGCCGTCGCGAAGATGGCCACCGAAGACGAGACGCCCGAGGCAGAACGGGTGCCCTTCACCGAGAAAGCGAAAGCTACGCCCGACCGTCTGCGCGAGCGCTGGGAAGCGGCGAAGCAAACCGGCGAGGCCGTGGAAGTCGAGACGACCGCGCAACTTACCGAGCTCTTCCGCGCCAAGGTCAACGACCCCGACGCCCTCAAACCACCGAGACCGCCTGCTCGCTAGGGTCAATTCAATCCGAACTCGGGCAGCCGGTCCGCGCCAAGACGGCGGAGCAAGACCCGGTACTCAGGTTCGTTGTCCGGATGCAGTTCGAACACCGCACGCTCGAAGTATTGCGTCAGCAGGCCCGTAGCAGGGTCGACGAACGCCTCGCTGAGCGGATATCCGAACAGCGCAATTGACTCGCGATAAGAAACGCCCAAATCGCCCAGTTCCAGACCGTGACTCGACCAGTAGCCATCGAAGTCATCGCAGATGAGGTGCTGCGTTTCATCGAACGACGTGCAGTTGCTCGGTACCACTGCATCCACCGGGCGCGGTTGAAACGGTTCGCTCTCGAGCAGCCTGCGTTCCGCGGCATCGTCGTAGCCAAGCCGTCCAAGCAGGATCTCGTACGGCGTCCCGGCATGCTCCGGATGCCACTCGAAGCGCTGGCGCTCGAAGTACT
>JAUIIK010000187.1 GCA_030431755.1 Chloroflexia bacterium | reverse complement strand
ATATAGGTATCGCTGGAGGGGATGTACGCCTCAGGCTGGTAGTAGTCGTAGTAGGAGACGAAGTATTCGACCGCGTTGTCAGGGAAGTAGTCCTTGAATTCGCTGTAGAGCTGGGCGGCGAGCGTCTTGTTGTGGGCAAGTACGAGCGCCGGCCGTTGCGCGCGTTGGATGACGTTGGCCATTGTGAAGGTCTTGCCGGAGCCAGTCACGCCCAGCAGGGTCTGATGCTTGTGACCCCTATCGAGACCTTCGGTGATCTCGGCGATCGCCTTTGGTTGATCTCCGGTCGGTTGCAACAGGGTGGAGATATTGAACTGGTCGCCCATGTTGTTCCTGTTCGCGCCGTTCGACAGTCGATACGCCGGGTAGGTGATTTGCCAGCGCATAAGTATACGCCATGCCGCTGTACGAACGTAGATCAAATGTGCGGATACTTGCGTCGCGTAGGTGTGCTAGCCGCGATTTGACAGATCGATATCGCGGCCGCGCCAGCGCTTGATGCCGGGTTGCTTCGCGTTGTATTTGCCGCCCGGCCCGGATGGTTTCGAACGCGCAAAGAACACGCCGGCAAACGCGACGATGGCCACGACGATCAGGATCGGCGAGAGAAATGGCACACCCTGGAGGAATACTGCGCCAATGACGGCCGCCAGCATTACCAGCATAAGCTTGCCCGGCGACATGGCGTAGCGCAGTTCATCGAAGCTTGGCAGCGAGAGACGCGGGAGCTTGCGTCGCGACGGGCGTCTGAACTCGACGACGTTAGAGGGACGCGGCGGTGGTTGCTTGGTCTCGATGTCGTCGAGAATCTCCATGATCTCGCGCTCGACCTTGGAATAGTTGCCTTTTTCGTCCGACACTGTTGAGATCCCTTGCACGAACGCTGGTACGCAGGTGTTCAGATGAATCGTGGAATGGTCGATCGTTCTTCTATCTCTAATCCTACATCCCGGCGATGGTTGGCGATTGGATTCTGGTACGGTTGTGGGTCGGTTGATATGCGAGACAACGGTTAGAGCTAGAGACACAAGCAGCGATGTCCATGAAAGCGCGAATTACGATAGCTGGCCCCGAGTCGACGGTGAGTTTTCTCGGGCCTGGCCATGCCATAAAGATGTTCGTCGCGGCATGCTCCCATGAGGTGACGAGCATTCCCGCTATGCTCGCCTATGTCGCGCAGCTCGACCAACAGCTTGTGACGACCGTGCGAAATGGACTCTCACGCTTCGATGAACACAACGTCGAGGACGACACGCGGGCCTTCAGATCCATCATGTCGCGGACGCCACACGACCGGTTGCCGCCATTCCGCGTGTTCGATCCCGATCTCCGAAATGCCTCGCTCGATCCGGCCGGGCTGGGGCTGATCCTCTTCAACCTGCGCTCTAAGCGCATTGTGCAGGTACAGAACAGCTACGGCGAGATCAACCGCTCGGACCGCGGGCGCGTCTGGGTGTCAGGCGAGCCGGTACGCCGCCTTTATCGCTACGAGCTGTCCCCGGAGTGGGCGCTACTGCCCTGATCCTAGCGGCGCGAGCCGTTCTTGCTATCTGAGCCGGTGCGCGGCTTGCGACGGAAGATCGACCCAAACATCATCTGAGATATCTGGCCGCCGACGGAGAAGTCGACAAGCTCGTCGTCCGTCTCCTGGACCAGACTCCCATCGCGGCGTTCGCGTGTTGCCCATTTGGCGCGGGCGTCGCGTGCCTCTTCAAAGACGCGCAGCAAGGTTTCATCGGTCTCGTCTGTTCCGGTCGCGATGAGCGAGCGCATGTGCTGGAGCTCGTCGATCGCTTCGTCGATCCAGCGCGCAACCGCGTCGCGGTTGGTAATGCAGATATCGCGGTGCATTTCGGCGCTACCGCCAGCGAGCCGCGACATGTCCTGGAAGCCGGTTGCCGAGAGTTGTTCCATGTCGCGCCAGGCCGGATCTGTGCTTACCGCCCGCATCAACGCCGTCGACAGAACAAATGGCAGGTGACTGATGGCCCCGACGAAGCCGTCGTGCTCGTGCGCATCCACGAACATCGGCTCCGCGCCGAGGGCGCTGACCATGCCGAGCACCGTCTGGACGGCTGCTTCGTCGGCATCGACGGCAGGCACGACGCACCACGTCGCGCCGCGAAACAGATCGCCGTCGGCCGCCTCGACGCTGCGAGAACCGCCGGCCATCGGGTGGGTGCCGACGAAGTGGACGGTATCCGGAAGCAGTTCGGCGGCCCACTCCATGATGTGCGCCTTGGTGGATGCGACGTCGCAGACGACAGTGCCTTCGCGCAGCTCCGGGGCGATGTTGCTCATCACATCACGGATGGCGACCGGCGGCACTGCCAGGATGACAAGGTCCGCTCCCTCGACAGCGTTCGCGAGGCTCCACTCCGTACGGTCGACGGCCTTGGCTTTCTTGGCGAAATTCTGGTTGTTGAGGTCGACGTCAAAGCCGGTGACCTCAAGCACGTCATCGCGCTTGCCGCTGTTGTTCGACCACTGCTTGAGTCCGATACCGATGGATCCCCCGATGAGGCCAAGTCCGATGATTGTTACCTGCTGGCGCACGCTCCATGCCTTCCTGAATCTTGCTGGAATTTCGTAGCTAAATCGGTAGCACGCAGTATACCAGCGCCCTAGTTCTGCGCCGGTGTTTGGTCTGGTATCGCGGTCGCCGTCGCGACCGGTGCGTCCGACTGGATGAAGTCACTCGTCAATGGATCGAACTGGATGACGAACCAGACGAACGCGACGACCAGGACGACAAGGACGAGGACAAGCGAGAGCGCCATCCCGATCCAGGGACGGTCATCGTCGTATTCGTATTCCGGGTCGATATAGTCCACGCGGCATGCTCCACATGACGGCTCTGCAACTGTGACAATCCGCCCGGTCCGTCGCGGTGACTCTGTTACACTGCCAGACCGGAAAAGCGTGTATCAGCAGTGTTTGGCGTGCCTGCCGCGAAGGGACGAGACGATGGTCGAGTATAAGAATTACATAGCCGGCAAGTGGGTCGAGGCCAGGAGCGGCGACACCTACGTGCGCGAGAACCCGGCGACGGGTGAGGAGATCGGGACCTTCACAAAGAGCGGCGCAGAGGATGTCGAGGATGCCGTCGCGGCGGCATCCGAGGCGTTCAAGACGTGGCGGCTCTATCCGGCTCCGAAGCGCGGTGAGATCCTCTATCGCTTTGGGCAGCTCCTCATTGATCACAAAGAAGAGATGGCCCGGATGATGACCGAGGAGATGGGCAAGGTCATCTCCGAGGCGCGCGGCGACGTCCAGGAAGGCGTCGACATGTCCTTCTACATGGCCGGCGAGGGCCGGCGGCAGTTTGGTCAGACAACGCCTTCCGAGCTGCCGAACAAGTGGAACATGTCAGTGCGGAAGCCGCTCGGCGTCGTCGGCATGATCACGCCGTGGAACTTCCCGGTGGCTATCCCGACCTGGAAGTCGATGCCGGCGCTCGTGACTGGGAACACGATCGTCTGGAAGCCCGCCAGCTACACGGCCCGGCTTGCCGTCAAGATCGTCGAACTACTGCTAGAGGCGGGCTTGCCAGAGGGGGTCATGAACCTGGTCATCGGCGGCGGGAATGACGCGGGCGCGGCGTTGGTCAAACATCCAGATGTGCCGGTCATCTCATTCACGGGCTCGAATGACGTCGGCCGTGCCACGGCCATCGAGTGCGCCAGGGCCGGCAAGCAGGTCTCGCTGGAGATGGGCGGCAAGAACGCAATCATCGTGCTCGACGACGCCGATGTGGAGCTGGCTGTAGACGGCATACTCTGGAGCGCATTCGGGACCTCTGGACAGCGCTGTACTGCGGCTTCGCGTGTCATCGCGGATCGCACGCTGGCTGGTGATCTGGTGGATGCGCTGGCCGGACGCGCCGGCGGCATGAAGCTCGGCAACGGTCTCGATGAGAGCGTCGATATCGGCCCTGTCGTTAGCGCGTCGCAACTCGAGCGGGTGCATGCCTACATGGCGGTCGGCAAAGATGAGGGCGCTGACCTCGTAATCGGCGGCGAGGTCGCGCGTGACGGCGATCTCGCGTCCGGCTATTTTCATCAGCCGACGATCTTCGCTAACGCAACCGGTGACATGCGCATTTCGCAAGAGGAGATTTTCGGGCCGGTTACGACGGTGATCCCAACGGACTCCATCGAGGAGGCCGTCAACGTCGCCAACAACGTCAAGTACGGCCTGTCGGCGGCGGTGTACACGCGCGATGTCAACCGTGCGTTCGCGGCGATGCGCGACATCTACACCGGCATTCTCTACATCAACGCCGGCACGATCGGCGCTGAGATTCACCTGCCGTTTGGCGGCACCAAGGGCACCGGCAACGGCCACCGCGAGTCTGGCGAGGCGGCGTTGGATGTCTACACCGAATGGCAGTCGATCTACGTCGACTACAGCGGCACGCTCCAGCGTGCCCAGATCGACACGTAGGCAACACGGCAGGAATCGGCCGCATTGCAGATGCGCGACAGATACGTAGGGGTGGAGTTCATCTCCACCCTGCTGCGGGATCGAAGACAAGAGCGGGTGGAGATGAACTCCACCCCTACGAGGCGAACGACTCGTGGTCCGGTCATGTCGGTCGCTTGCTATGGCAACCGGTCACTGGGCTGAATATGGCCACCAGCCTCGCTGGGCCAGGTGCGCTTCTCGACCATCGCGCAGCGGTCGTAGATGACGTGCAGTCCGGCCGCGGTCGCGCGTTCGATCAACTCGGGCGATTCCGCGCCCGGCTGGAGCCAGAAGTAGGTTGAGCCCGCTTCGACCGCGTCATCCACGACGGTCAACCCGATGCGTGCGGGTACGACAACGTCGATCACGGTGGCGCGCTCTGGAAGATCACGCACAGTTGCGTAGGCGGGATCGCCCTCGACTGTCGCCTGGGAGGGGTTGACCGGGTAGACGTGGTATCCGGCAGCCCGCAGGTCGCGATAGATGCGATTGCCGAACTTCGTGCGGTCGTTCGACGCGCCGACGACGGCCCAGGTGCGTTCGTTTATCGCGGCATTGACCAACTCGTCCATACTGTCGCTCCAATCGACGTTGAAATGGCTGAAATGCAAGAAGCCCTGCGCGGCTGCAAGGCTTCGAGGAACTGGCGGGAAGGGAGGGATTCGAACCCTCGGTGGACCTTATGAGCCCACAACCGCTTAGCAGGCGGCCCCGTTCGACCACTCCGGCACCTTCCCTGAATTGTCGACCGCTCCGGCGGAGAGGGAGGGATTCGAACCCCCGGGACGCGATGAACGCCCAACTGTTTTCAAGACAGCCGCCTTAAACCACTCGGCCACCTCTCCCGAATCGGGAGCGATCGACTCAATTCTACACCCGACCCGCGCTCATTTCCGCAGCTAGGCCGGCTCGATACGCTCGACGCTGCCCATGTATGGTCGTAGCACGTCCGGAATGGTGATCGAGCCGTCCTCATTCTGGTAGTTCTCGATGACGGCGATCATCATACGCGGTAGCGCGAGTGCCGAGCCGTTCAGAGTGTGCACGAACTGGTTCGCGCCGCCGGCTTCAGGCCGGAAACGAATGCCGGCCCGGCGCGCCTGGAAGTCGCGGAAATTCGAGCAGGACGAGACTTCGAGCCACTCGTCGCAACCGGGCGCCCAGACCTCGATGTCGATCTTCTTAGCCGCTACGAACGAGAGGTCGCCGGTGCACATCTGCAGATGCCGATAGGGAATCTCCAGGCGGTCAAGGAGCAGCGACGCCTGGTTGAGCAACTTGTAGAGCTCGTCGTTCGACTGCTCGGGATGGACGAACTTGACCAGCTCAACCTTGTCGAACTGATGCCCACGCTTGATCCCACGCACATCGCGACCGGCTGAGAATTGCTCGCGCCGGAAGCAGGGCGAGTAGGCGCAGTGGTAGATCGGCAACGCTGCTTCGTCGAGGATCTCCCCGGCATACATGTTCGTTACCGGCACCTCGGCCGTCGGGACCAGCCAGTGGTCGCCGGTCGTCGTCTTGTACTGCGCGTCGGTGAACTTCGGGATCTGGGCCGTGCCAACGAGCGCCTCGGTCCGGACTAGCGCTGGTGGGTAGACCTCGCTGAAGCCCTGTTCGGTCGTGTGCACGTCCAGAAACCAGGAGATCATGGCCCGCTGGAGCCGCGCTCCCGCACCGCGCAGCAAGTAGAAGCGCGAACCCGATATCTTGACGCCGCGCTCGAAGTCGATGATGCCGAGCTCTTCTCCAAGCTCCCAATGCGGTCGTGGCGCGAAGTCAAAGGTACGCCGCTCGCCGAACTCGCCAAGGACGACGTTTTCGTCCTCGCCTGCGCCAACTGGAACGTCGGGGTCTGGCAGGTTGGGAACGGTCATGAGCCGCTCGTCCAGGCCGTCGTCGACTTCTTTGAGCTCAGCGTCGAGCGCCTCGATGCGGTCGCCAAGCTCGCGCATGGCCGAAATCTGCGCCTCGCGTTCAGGGCCGGCAGGTTTGCGACCGATCTCGCGCGAGCCTTCGTTGCGGTCGGCGCGCAGCTGTTCGACCTCGGTGAGGATTTCTCGACGCCGGCGGTCGAGCTCGACGATCTCGTCGATGGGCGCGGCTTCGCCGAGCTTGGCGATCTCAGCCTTGACGAAGTCGGGTTGTTCACGAATGAGTCGTAGATCGAGCACGATCAACTTCCTTCCAATGTGTTGGATACATCATAGTGATTTGGCGTGGCGCGGGCAGCGGACGTGTGGTCCGGCCGCCGTCAACGCCTAGTCACTAGAGCCGTTCGGCACAAACTGGTGTGCCGAAGCCTCCAGACCTGGAAGGAAAGGCAGCCAACCGGCTGCGTAGGGTTGCCGAACCCGGCGCTCGATGACGTAGTAGCGGCCAGCCGACGGTTCGGCAGGCTCGCGCGACAGCCGAAGTTTGGCCTCCTGAAGTGTCTTACCGCCCTTACGGTGGTTGCAGGGGCGGCAAGCTGTCACGACATTGTCCCAGGTGTGCTGACCCCCGCGCGAGCGGGGTATGACGTGGTCAACGGTGAGGTCACCCCCTGGCACGCCGCAGTACTGGCAGACGTAGTTGTCACGCGTGAAGATCTCGCGTCTCGTGAGCTTTACGCGCACACGCGGCCGACGGATGAAGCGATAGAGACGGATCACCGAGGGCGCGTCGAAGTCACGGGTTGCTGAACGGACCGCGCCCTGGCCGGCTTCAAGCACCTCGGCCTTGCGATTGAAGACAAGGACGATCGCCCGCTTGATCGTGCAGACGTTCAGCGGTTCGTAGTTCTGGTTGAGCACGAGTACCGGCGAGTGCATCGCAAACGTGCTTGGTTCGTGGCCGTTCGGTATCGACATAGACGATCTCTACCAGGCGCTCGGTGCGGCGCGCGACTACTTTCGGCGAACGGTCGAATGATAACAACGCGTCGTCGCAGCGACCACACGCGGCTCAGTCAGCCGCGAGCGCGACCTCCGGGAGTATGGCTTTGAGCGCCTGACCGGTGTGCGAGCGGGCGATCTCGGCAACCTCCTCAGGCGTGCCAAGCGCGACGATGTCGCCGCCGCGTTCGCCGCCTTCAGGCCCGAGATCGATCAGCCAGTCAGCGGACTTGATGACGTCGAGGTTGTGCTCGA
>JAUIIK010000028.1 GCA_030431755.1 Chloroflexia bacterium | reverse complement strand
GGTGTGAGTCGCTGAAGTGCGTCTCCAGCGTGTCGACGCCTTCGAAACGGATGTTGACCATGCCACGGCCGTTGAAGTCCGGCCCGCGCCCGCCGTCGCGGTGGAGCGACTCGACCAACGCGGGATTGTCCGGCTCAAACTTCAGCGTATCCCCGTCCGGCTCCGGTCCCTGGCGCGGACGGTCCGGGTAGCGAATGTGAAACGCTCCTGCGATGACGCGGTAGGGCACGGGTCGGTCCTCTCATGGCCCCACCATCCGGTAGCCGGCGGCGGGTGGATGGATGCTGGTGAAGCGTCTGGACGACAGATCCAGCATAGGGTTGATTCCCTGTCCGGCCTATCCGTATATCTACTGAATCGGTGCCAGTCGGAGTGTCGCGGCGAAGTCCGGCAGTCGTTCCGGTCGCGGTCGATACAATTCAGCGAGCCGCGGGCGGCTGCGGCGATACGACTGACGATGGAGCAAACCCTATCCTTGAGAATGTAGGCATCCTCGGGCTGATCATGGCGCTGGCATTTTTCGCCGCCGTCTGGGACGCCGTGCGCCACCACGACACGCTCTTCGTCGAGCCGATGACGGTCGACTCGCGCGGCCGCATCCTGCGCCTGGTCATCTTCGTCTTCCTGCCGCTCAGCATCATCTTCCACGAGCTCGGGCACGCCGTCGCCGTCTGGTCCGTGGGCCGGGAGGTGCTCGACTACGGCTTCTACTTCGTCTACGGCTTCGTCGCCTACAACGGCTTCGGCCTGTCGCCGACCGAGCAGAGCATGATCGCGCTAGCCGGTCCGCTGGTCAGCATCGTCATGGGGCTGGCGGCCCTGGCCATCGGCTGGTTCAAGCCGATGCGGAGCTCGTGGAGCTATCTGCTGCTCGTCTTCGGGGCGCTCGAGATGGTGAACATCATGATCTTCTACCCGGTGCTCGACGCACTGGGCGGGGCCGGCGACGGCGGCGACTGGCGGCAGATCTACTCGACCGACGCGCCGGAGATCGCCATCCCGATGGCCATCTTCCACGTCGCCTTCCTTGTCGCAACTGTCGTCGCGTGGCGCAGCGACACCATCCGCGCGGGCATCGCCAAACGAAGTGGACAGGTCTACCGCAGCCCGGCCCAGGTTGGGCGGCGTTCCGAGCTAGCCCGTATCATGTCGAGCGCCGCCGGGGTCGCCAGCGACCGCTGGAAGCACCCGATCGAGCTGGTCGCCGACGCCCAGGCGGGCGGTATTCAGATGATCCTGCGCTGGCAGTCCGACGGCTTCAACCGCGCCCTGCTGGTCCACGCCCCGCCGCTCGACGGCCCCGACCCCCACATCGAGATCCACGCCGCCATCCGGGCGCTGGATCCCGGCCTGCCCCCCTACGAACGCCCGCTCAACCGCGTCGACGGCCAGCCCAACGTCGAGGAGCTCGCCGCCTACATCCGCCGCGCTCTCGACACGGTCGACGGCTGGGACGGCGCGGTCACGGTGAATTAGGGGGAGTACGAGGTAGCGGGGCGCTGACTATGACATGATATTTGCGGGTCGTAGCTTAAGGTCATCGATCCCGCGATAGTCATCAGGGTTGTTCGTCACGAGGGTCATATCGTGTGCACGGGCTGTCGCTGCAATCTGCAGATCAAGCGCCCTACGGCGAACATTTCGCCCATGACGACGCAAAGACTGTCGAATCTCGATTAGTTCACGTGCTTCCTGCCGCCTGAACGCGAAGACCGGCATGGTAGAGATCATGTCAAAAGAAAGCGTTCGCGAGCCAACCGTGGATTAGAGCTGCGATCAATGCCGTCCAGCACCTCGACATAGGTGATAATGCCTATTGCCACTCGATCATGGAAGAGTTCGTCAATGAGGTCGCTCGCCGCCTGTACCTCATTTAGGCGATAGATAACGATGTCGGTGTCAAGAAGAAAGCTCATGGAGTTCTAACTTGGACGACCAGAGCTATCCTGCTCACGTTCAGCTTTGATCTCTGTCAGAAGGTCGTCAACATCAACACCTCGCAACACGCCGGTGCCGCGACGCCAAGCTCGTCGTGCAGCCTCTGGATCATAGTTCGCCCAGATATCTGACGTGTCGGGCGGCTCAATGCGGCGCACCTCGGCAATCCGTTCGCCATCAGTGTCGACGACGACAAGCCGCAGCCTACCTTGCCCGGCTTCACGCACGAGATCCCGAGTGTGATCATCCAGATCAGTGATCGCAATAGTCTGTTCGTGATGCTCTTCTCGCATGCCAACTCCTGTCAAGTATTGGTGAAATCTTACGTGAGAGTCGAACCAGTTTCATCGGCGCAATCCGCAACAAAGCTGGTCCTTTTCGACACGTTTTGTTCGATCTGCTTCTGTGGGGCATTGGCGAGATTTGATGCACATGCATGCGCAGGTGGCATAGCAACGGTATCGCAGTCGGGCTGAGGCTCGTCCTCAGCCGCGGCCGGGTAACCTCCTTCTCGCCGGCTTGGGACGAGCCTCAGTTCTGTAGATCAACCAGCATCTCGCCAACATCAAGGCACGACCGATAGCATCCATTTCGTACAGCACATGGCCGGTTCACCGTGACAGCCCCTAGACTCTCCGCCGAGCATCGAGGCTAGAATGCGGGGCGGAACTGAACCGACGAGCAGCCTGTGGAGGTGTGGCGATGGAGCCGGCGAACCTGTTGATCATCATGTCCGATCAGCACAACCCGAGGATGATGGGCAGCTCCGGCCACCCGCTGGCTCAGACGCCGAATATGGCCCGGCTGGCCGAACGCGGCGTGCGCTTCAGCTCCGCCTACTGCAACTCGCCGCTCTGCGTGCCCTGCCGGGCCAGCTTCATGACCGGGCGCTACGTCCACGAAATCGGCTACTGGGACAACGCCACCGCCTACGACGGCCGAGTTCCGGGCTGGGGCCACGCGCTACGCGAGCGCGGCATCCCGGTCGAGAGCATCGGCAAGCTGCATTTCCGCAACGAGACCGACGACACTGGCTTCGACCGCCAGACGCTGCCGATGCACATCCTCGACGGCGTCGGCCAGATCTGGGGCTCGGTTCGCGATCCGCTGCCCGTCCGCGCCGGCGGCGAGAAGATGCTCAACGAAGCCGGGCCGGGGCTCTCCGGCTACAACCGCTTCGATCTGGCCGTGACCGAGGCCACCCGTGACTGGCTCGGGCAACGCGGCGCGCAGGCCGTGGCCGGCGCGGATCAGCCGCCCTGGGTGCTCTATGTCGGGCTGGTCGCGCCACACTTCCCGCTGATCGTGCCAGAGGAGTTCTTCAACCTCTACCCGCTGGATGAGCTGCCGCACCCTTCCGGCCACCCCGACGACGGCTACGAGCACCACCCGTGGGTCAAAGCCTTTCTGGATGTCCGGCCGGGCGTCGACGACCATCCCGAAGAGCGGCGCAAGGTCGCGATGGCCGCCTACTTCGGCCTCTGCACCTTCCTCGATCACAACGTCGGCAGGATTCTCGCGGCCCTCGAAGAGGCCGGGCTGGAGGAGTCAACGCGGGTGATCTACTGCAGCGACCACGGCGATCTGGTTGGCTCGCGCGGCCACTGGGGCAAGGCGCTGCACTATGAGGACAGCGTCGCGATCCCCTGGATCACCGCCGGTCCCGGCATCCCCGAGGGGCAGGTCTGTCACACTCCGATCTCGCTCGTCGATCTCTACCCGACGATCTTCGACGGCGTTGGCGAGAAGCTGAACGAGGAAGAACAACGCGACCTGCCGGGGCGTTCAACCTTCGAGATCGCCGCGTCCGAAGATGATCCCGAGCGCACGGTCTTCTCGGAGTACCACGCCTACGGTTCACCCTCAGCCTCGTATATGCTGCGGCGCGGACGCTACAAGTACATCTACTACGTGGGCTACGAGCCGGAGCTGTTCGACCTCGAGGCCGATGCTGAGGAGCTGGAGAACCTGGCGGCGAAACCGGAGCATGCAGAGCTCGTCGCGGGGTTCGAGCGCGAGCTACGGGCAATGCTCGATCCCGAGGCTGTCGATGCGCGCGCCAAGGCGGATCAGGCGGCGTTGGTCGAGGCCTTCGGCGGCGTCGAGCTTGCCAGCCGCTCGGGCACGCTCAACGAAACGCCAGCGCCCGCAGTGACGCTCGCGAGCGACGCCGGCTGAGTCACAGCCGATACACCAAGCCTAGCGGCGCTCGCATCCGCCGCGCCCCTGGATGCCAAGCGTGGAGCTTCAGCCTGCCTGCCTTTGAGCCGGATGCTCGACCCCGGCGGCCATTGGATGCAGGGCACGACTCACACGACGCTCGTCGTCTGCTAGCGCGAGGATAAGAACCCACTAACCGCTTCCACATCTTCGGGACGTAGGCTGCTAACTGCCTCTGGGGAGGGGCCGCGCAGTCAACGCACGAGGGTTGGTACCAACCATGGACCGCACGCAACGCAGCGAAATGCTGGCGGCAATTCCGGAAGCGCAGACAATCCGGCTGGCCGAAACGGTCGCCGATGGCGCGCTCGGCGATGTCCAGATCATCACGCCGCCGACGGTCGGGATGATCATGGCGCGGGTCGAGGATGGCGCGCGCAACGAACACTTCAATCTCGGCGAGGTGCTCGTCACCGAAGCCCGCGTCAGCGTCGCCGGCCACGAGGGTTGGGCGATGGTCATGGGCAGCAGCCTCGACCGGGCGCTCGCCGCCGCAATCGTCGACGCCAGCCTCGAAGCTGGACACCCGCAACAACAGCACATCGAACAGGAACTGGAAACGCTTGCCGCCGAGCAGGCAGTTCTAGAGTTCGCCGAGTGGCAGCGCGTCGCCCGCACCAAAGTCGAGTTCGACACCTTCTAGGAAAGGGGGAGGGATTAGGGACAAGGGATTAGGGATTCGTCGAGTTTCGACCGTCTTCCTCTTCCCCGTTACCTGTCCCCTGATCTCCAATGACCATGACAACGACCGGCAACCAACTCATGACCTCGCTACGGACTGGCGCTGCGCTTGAGGTCGCGCTCGATCCGATCCGGGACTCCCAGGCCATTTTCCGCGTTGTGCTGGATGCCTGCGCCTGGCCCGGCTCAGTCCGGCAGCTCCCGGCGCGGGCGACCGGCGCGCCCGGCAACCCCTGGGCGGCAGGCCTTCTAATCACATTGCTCGATCACGAGGTGTCGCTGGCGCTCGCGGCGATCCCGGACGCACAGGCGTTCGCGCGCTTCGTCCAGCAGCGCACAAACGTCACGCTGGCAGAACCCGACGTGGCCGACTTCGTGGTCGCTCCGGCGGCGGGGCTCGACCCCGAACTGCTCACGCGGCTCAAGCGCGGCAGCCTCGCCTATCCCGACGATGGAGCGACGCTGGTGTTGCTCGTCGACCGCCTCGACCAGACAGCCGGCAGTGCCTTGCGAATGCGGCTTGCCGGCCCCGGCGTGCCGGAGGGCCTGGAGCTCACCGCCGGCGGGCTCAGCGACGAGATCATCGCGGCCCGCAACGCGACGGTCGCTGGTTACCCCTGTGGCATCGACCTGCTGCTCGTCGACGGCAGCGGACGGCTGGCCGCCCTACCGCGCAGCACACAGATCACGCTCGCAACGGAAACCGAGGCATAGATGGCGTACACAGCGGTCAAAGGCGGCGCGGACGCAATCGCCGAAGCCGAAAAGCTCATCAACCAACCGCAGAAACCGTCCGAGGAACAGCTCGTCGAGCTGCGCCAGATCCAGCACCAGTTTCCCGCCGCCGTCGACAAGGTGATGGGCGAGGGCGGGCTCTACGCGCCGGAGCTGGCGGCGCTGGCGGTTCGCCAGGTCGAAGGCGACCTCTTCGAGGCCGCCTTCATGCTCCGCGCCTACCGCAGCACGCTGCCCCGCTTCGGCTACTCACTGCCAACTCGCGGCAGCGCGATGCGCGTCATCCGGCGCATTTCATCGACCTTCCGAGACATCCCCGGCGGCCAGCTGCTCGGGCGCACCCGCGACTACACCCAGCGGCTGCTGAACCTGGAAGAGCTCACAGCCTCGCCGAACGGCCACGGGCCGCCCTACGGCAGCGCCCCGGCGGCGGAGGCAGGAACGGAGCCGGCAACGGAACCGGGTCGCTTCCCGAAGGTCGCCGATGTCATGCGCGCCATGGGGATTTTGAACACATCCACCCCCAATGGCGTTGAGCGCGAGCCTGACGACATCACCCGCGAGTCGATGCGCTTCCCGGTCACCCGCTCGGCCTGGCTCCAGGCGCTGGCGCGGGGCGAGAGCGGCGCGCTGGTCTGCCTCGCCTACAGCGGCATGCGCGGCTACGGCGGCGGCGGTCACGGGACCATCGCCGAATTGCGCGTCGGCGACCTGCCCCTGACCGTCACCCACCCGCTCACCGGCGAACCGGTCACAATCGGCCGCTACCGCGCAACCGAGGTCGAGATGACCGGCCCGGAGGGGCCAAGCGAGAAGACGACCCACGCCGGCGGCTACGGCTTGAGCTACGGGCTCGTCTTCGGACAGAACGAGCGCAAGGCGATCTCGATGGCGCTGCTCGACAGCTCACTGCAATCAACCTGGGCCGGCGAGGGCAACCCGCCGCCGGCCAACGACCAGGAGATGGTCCTCTATCACACCGACGGCATCGAGAGCTTCGGCTTTGTCGAGCATTTGAAACTGCCGCACTTCGTCACCTTCGGCAGCGGCCTCCAGCTCAAGCTCGAAGCTGACGGCGTCATGACCAGCTCGCCGAACGGTGCCAGCGACCACGCGGAAGGAGATGCCAATGACGGCAACGGTAACTAACCCGGTTTCAACGGACCAGCAGGCCGAGGCGCTGCCGGGCTACAACTACGCCTTCCTCGATGAGATCAGCAAGAAGGCGATCCGCCGCTCGCTGCTTAAGGCGGTGGCATTGCCCGGCTACCAGGTGCCGTTCGGCTCGCGCGAGCTGCCGATTGCCCGTGGTTGGGGCACCGGCGGGCTGCAGATTACCCTCGCGCTGATTGGCGCTGGCGACACCGTCAAAGTCATCGACCAGGGCGAGGATGACAGCGTCAATGCCGTCAACATCCGGCGGCTGGTCGAGCGCACCGCGCCGGATGTGACAACAACGACCGAAACGGGCACGGCGACGATCATCCAGACCCGCCACCGTGTCCCAGAGCAACCGCTGCGCGAGGACCAGATCCTCGTCCTGCAAGTGCCGCTGCCCGAACCGCTGCGGCTCGTCGAGCGCCGCGAAGCCGAGACACGCCGAATGCACGGTGAGGCGGACTACAGCCGCATGTGGGTAGCCCTCTACGAGGACATCGTGCAGAACGGCCGCTTGACCCGCGCCGCCGGCTACCCGGCGCTGGTCAACGGCCGCCATGTCATGACGCCGAGCCCGATTCCACGCTGGGATTTGCCGCAGCTCCACATGTCGCAGCACCTATCGCTCTTCGGCGCGGGCCGCGAGAAGCGCATCTACGCGGTGCCGCCGCTGACGAGCGTCGTGCCGCTCAGCTTCGAGGACTACCCCTTCACCATCGAGCAGTTTGGTGACCGCGCCTGCGCCCGTTGCGGCAGCACAACCAGCTTCCTGGTTGCAATCCCGAACGAGGATGGCAGCGTCGAGTACAGCTGCTCGGATTCCGACTGGTGCTATAGCCGCATCGACGCGCAGGAGCATGGGACGGCATGACGCCTCGTTCATTCATGCGGTCAGCAATACACACGGATGACCGACCACAATGGAGAGACATGCCGGTGGCGCGTCTCCGTTGCGCGATCGCTTGCATCCAGGAAAGACATCAGTATCGAGACCGAGGCGCGCCGCCGGCACGTCTCTACGGACATGGACGGAAGGTTCCCGGCTCATGACGATCACCCAGACAGATCCGGTCAACGCCGGACAGACCTTCCGCGACACCGCGCCCGTCCTGCGCGTCGAGAATCTGACCAGGATCTTCGGGCCAGGCTGCCCGGATTGCGTCGCGCGGACCGGGCCGGAGGCCGAGACGAACACCTGCCCGACCTGCGGTTCCGTCGTCGCCTGCGCGGATGTCTCGTTCGAGCTACGCCCCGGGCGAACGATCGGCATCGTCGGCGAGAGTGGCAGCGGCAAGACGACGGCCCTGCGCTGCCTCTACGGCGATCTCGCGCCAACGAGCGGCCGGGCCTACCTGAGCGTCTACCGCGACGGTGAGCGCGACATCTTCGAGGCCGACCCGCAGGACCGGCGGCGCATCCGCAATTTCCACCTCGGGATGGTCTACCAGAACCCGAGCCAGGGGCTGAACCTGCTGATCAGCTCCGGCGGCAACGTCGCCGAGCGCTTGCTCGCCGCCGAGTGGCGCAAGGTCGCCGCGATCCGTGACCGCGCCGCCGGGCTGCTCGGGCGCATGGAGATCCCGGTCAGCCGCATGGACGAGATCCCGGCCAACTTCAGCGGCGGCATGCAGCAGCGCGTCCAGGTTGCCAAGGCGCTGGCCAACGGACCGGTGGTCGTCCTGCTCGATGAGATGACCTCGGGGCTGGATGTCTCGGTCCAGGCCGGCGTGCTCGATCTGATGCAGGACATTCAGCGGCAGGAACAGGTCGCGATGGTCGTCGTCTCGCACGACCTCGGCGTTGTCCGGCTGCTCTGCGAGCGCACACTGGTAATGAAGAACGGCCGGGTTGTCGAGGCCGGCGTCACCGACCAGATCCTCGAAGACCCGCACCATCCCTACACCCAGCTGCTCGTCAGCTCGGTGAATATGTAGACCGCCGCACGCACAGGATTGGCGTAGAAACCGGATGAAGAAGACGCTGCTCGAGGTCCGCGATCTATCGAAGCACTTCACCTTGCATATCCTGCACGACAAGCATGTCGTCGGGTTCGACGATGTCTCGTTCGATGTGCCGGAAGGCGCGTTCATCGGCATCGCCGGGGCCAGCGGCAGCGGGAAGTCGTCGTTGCTCAAATGCCTCTACCGCACCTACCTGGTCGACGGCGGCTCGCTCAACTTCACCACCGCCGGCGGCGCGACGGTGGATCTCGTCACGATTTCCGATGACGACGTGCTCGACTTGCGGGATAGCGAGCTGGGCTACGTCTCGCAGTTCCTGCGGCCGACGCCGCGCGTGCCCGCTATCGATCTGGCGGCGCGGCCATTGACCCGGCGCGGCGTCCCGGCAGCCGAAGCCCGCGAGCAGGTCGAGGAATACTTCCGGCGCCTCAAGCTGCCGGAGGATCTCTGGGACGGTTATCCGATTCTCTTCAGCGGCGGCGAGCAGCAGCGGGTGAATCTGGCCCGGGCGTTGGCGTCACTGCCACGACTGATGCTGCTTGATGAGCCGACCTCGGCGCTCGACGCCTCGCTCCAACGCGAGGTCGTCAGCCTCCTCGCGGAAGCCCGCGACCGCGGCACGACGATGGTCGGAGTGATGCACGACACCGCGCTACTACACCAGCTCGCCGACGAAGTGCTGACGATGCAGCATGGCCGGATCATCGACCGCGCCCGTCCCGCGCTAGCAACGACAGCCTGACGATGACATCGCACGCGGCGGCCATGCGCCTGACCATTCTCGGATCGAGCGCCTCCTTCACCGGCGCAAACGACGCTGGCTCGGGCTATCTCATCGAGCAGGACACAACCCGGCTGCTCCTCGATTGCGGCAGTGGCGTCCTCGGCCGGCTGATGGCCGAGACCCGGCTGGAAGAGCTCTCGGCGATCCTGATCACCCATTTTCACCCGGACCACTATCTCGACCTGATCCCGATGCGCTACGGACTGCGCTACGGACTTAAGCCAATCGCCCCGCCCCGGCTACTGCTGCCACCAGGTGGCCGCGACTTTCTCGCCGGCGTCGGGTCGACGCTTCGCAACGCGCCGGATATGTTCAATGAGGCGTTCGACATCGCAGAGTACGACCCCGCCGCCCCGCTGACCATTGGAGATTTCACGGTCCAGTTCCAGCGCACCACTCACGACATCCCAACCTGGGCAGTTGCCATCCAGGGTGACGGCCGCCTCGTCTACAGCGCCGACACGCAGGAGAGCGCCGAACTCGAGGGCTTCGCGCGCGACGCCGGGCTCTTGCTCTGTGAGGCGACCTACCCGCACAGCGACGACCTCCCGAGCAACAACCACCTCAGCGGGTTGCAGGCGGGCATGCTGGCCCAACGCGCCCGCGTCCAGCACCTCGTGCTCACCCATATCTGGCCGGGCGTTGTCCGAAGCCAGATCCAGGCCGAAGCCCGGCAGGTGTTCGAGGGTCCGGTCACGCTCGCCCGGCCCGGCCTCCAGCTCGAGATCAACGGAGCCGTCGCCATCGAGAGCGGCGCTGGCGGGCAATGAGTGACGCAAGACTCTCGAATTCCGTAGGGGTGGGGCTTGTCCCCACCCGCGTTTGCCGGTGATCTCCGATCCGGGTGGGGACGAGCCCCACCCCTACGAGCGTGATCGGATCGAGGCGTCTGTGCTCGTGACCAAACAAGGGGGAATGATTTGACCGAATTCGCAATTACGAACGCAACCGTCATTCTGCCCGACCGCGCCATCGAGCAGGGCACGGTCGAGGTCAGGGACGGCGCGATCAGCGACATCCGCGCATCCAGCCGGCTGGCCAACCGTGGGCCGCGTGTCATCGACGCTGGTGGCGCATACCTGCTGCCCGGCTTGGTCGACCTCCATAACGACAGCCTGGAGATCGAGGTCAACCCCCGCCCCGGCACGAACCTGCCGTTGCCTTTCGCCCTCAACAATTGTGAGCGGCGGCTGCTCGCGGCTGGCGTGACGACGGAGTTCCACGCCATCGGCTTCATGAACCGTCCCGCCGCCGAACGCACCGTCGGCGGCGCGCGGCAGCGCACGAAGTTCATCGCCGGCGTCCAGGGCGAGCCGACCCGCCTCGTCGATCACTTCGTGCTACACCGGATCAACGTGCGCGACCGCGAGGCGCTGCCAGTGGTGATCGACTCGCTCGGGCAGTTCGATCTGCGCTACGCCTCGCTCGACGATCACACGCCGGGGCAGGGACAGTACCAGGACGCCGAACTGCTCTACCAGCGCTTGCTGGAGATGGCCGCGAAGCGCGGGGAAGCAGCGCCGAGCAGAGCCGAATTCGAGCAGCGCATCATCAATGCAGCCAACGACACGACGACGGTGCCCTGGATCCACGAGCGCGTCCAGGCCGAGGCGCGGCGGCAGCCGATCACCCTGGCCAGTCACGACGACCACACGCCGGAGAAGGTCGATTGTCTCAACGAGGTTGGCGCGCGCATCGCCGAATTCCCGATCACCATCGAGGCTGCCCAACGCGCCCGCGAGCACGGAATGTGGATCGTTGTCGGTGCGCCGAACCTGGTCCGGGGCGGTTCGCAGAGCGGCAACGTCTCAGCCGCCGAGCTGATCGAACGCGACCTGGCCGACATTCTCTGCGCCGACTATCACGCACCCAGTATCCTGGCCGGGCTCTTCCAGATGGAGCGCGACGGCCTGCGCGACCTGCCGGCGGCGGTCCGCATGGCGACGCGCAACCCTGCTCGCGCCGTCGGCTTGACTGACCGCGGAGCCATCGAGCCGGGCTTGAGGGCCGACCTCATCCAGGTCCGGCTCGACAGCCACGGCTTCCCGCATGTCGAAGCCGCCTACAGCCGCGGCCGGCAGGTGTTGACGATGACTGGCGACACCGCCCCGGCCGCCGCTCAACCACTCCAGGAGGCGCTTGCGGACCGCTAGCGCCTCCGCGACACCGTCGCCCGGCTGCCGCCGGAGCAGATCGAGCATGCACCGAAGGGACGTATGTTGTGTCAAACACCATCGCGGAGAAGACTGCAACCGTCTACGAAGGCAAGCAGCTCGGCGACACGCCCTACGTTCACGAGACGTCGCGCGTTGTCGATAGCACGCTTGGCCCCTGGACGGCGATTGGCCCAAACTGCGGGATCGTCGAGTCTCACGTCGGCGACTACAGCTACACCGCCGGCGACGTCTCGATCATCTACTCCGAGGTCGGCAAATTCTGCTCGATCGCCTCGCACGTCCGGATCAATCCCGGCAACCACCCGATGAACCGCGTGACCCAGCACCACATGACCTACCGCAAGGTCTCCTACGGTTTCGCCGACGAGGACGACGGGGAATTCTTCGACTGGCGCAGGGCCCACAAGGTCACCGTGGGCCACGATGTCTGGATCGGCCACGGCGCCATCCTCCTGCCCGGCGTCACGGTCGGCGTCGGCGCGGTCGTCGCGGCCGGCGCGGTTGTCAGCAAGGATGTCCCGCCTTACGCCATCGTCGCCGGGGTGCCGGCCCGGCCCATCCGCGACCGCTTCCCGGCCGACATTGCCGCGCAGCTCCAGCAGATTGCCTGGTGGGACTGGCCCCGCGAGCTGCTCGAGGAGCGCTTCGACGACCTGAACGATCTCCCAGGCTTCCTTGAGAAGTACGGCGTCTGACAGGTGCCGCGGGCGTTACGGATTGTGACGATTAACACCGGCAAAGGGGACGGCCCGTACCGCCGTCGGGTCGAGTTCTTGATCGCTGGGCTCAAGCAACTCGCGCCCGACATCGTGCTCTTGCAGGAAGCACTCGCGACCGCCAGCGGCACGTTGGACACGACCGCCGACCTCGCCGACGGTCTCGCGCTGCCCGCGACCTACGCCAGCGCCCGGACGAAGTGCCGGGCGGTCGAAGAGCAGTGGCTGCTGTGCAGCTCCGGGCTCGGCGCGTTGAGCAGGCTCCCGTTGATCGAGACGGACCGCCTGGCATTGCCCTGCGACCCCGCCGACGGCGAGCGGATCGCGCAGTTGCTGGCCTTCGACTGGCACGGCCGGGAGCTGCTCATCGTCAATCTGCATCTGAGCCACCTGCGCGGACGCGGCGACCTCCGCCGGGAACAGCTGCGGGCGCTCATGTGCCACCCGTGGTTCGAGCGCAACTGGCACGCGCAGATACTCGCCGGCGACTTCAACACGACCCCCGACAACATCCCGGCGCTCTTCGAGGTGGCCAGCCGGCAGTGGCTGGATAGCCATCTCGCCGCCGGCGGCAGCGCGCAACGCGCCACCGTGCCGGTCGATGCGCCGGACGGAGAGGGATTCCGCGTCGACTACATCGTCTCCATCACACAGGATCCTGCCGACCATCCACAGTTCCGCAACGCCGCCATCGTCCTCGACGAACCTACCGGCGGTATCTACCCGAGCGACCACCGGGGCGTGGTGGTTGATCTCATCGACAGAACAACGCCACCAGCACGGCATCACTCGTGACCGATAAGATCTCCGTGCCCCTCGTAGGGGTGGAGTTCATCTCCACCCGCGTACGAATGCAATCCCCGGGCCGGGTGGAGATGAACTCCACCCCTACGGTTATCACCGGTATCCCGCTGTGCTGAGGAAGGTGGGCGTCAAGCCATGACCAACGCATCCGGCTCTCCACAGGGTCGCCGCATTCTGATCGCTCCGGTGACCGGTCCACTCAGCGAACGCGTCCAGGCCTGGCGGCGGGAACACGATCCGGAACAGGCGCGTCGCATCCCGCCTCACGCCACCCTCTGCTACTGGGCGCCGGTCGTTGAGCCGGAGCTGCTGGAGAGACAGGTCCGGCATGCCTTCGACCGCCCGGTCACGGCGCGTCTCGGCGCGGTCCGCCAATTCGACAACCGCGACCGGACCTTCTTCGTCGAAGTCCAGGAAACCGAACAGCTCGACGCCGCACGCAGCCGTCTCTATGACGGCACACACCTCCAGCTCCCCGGAGAGCCCAACTGGACTTGGCACATCACCTGCGTCCGCTACACGCGTGGCAAGGACATCGACCGGCTGCTCCAGGCCGCCGCTGATCTGCAGTTGGACGATGACTGGCGCATCGACACCGTCACGTATATGGAGCTCCGCGACAAACGCTATGAATCCATCGCCGAATGGGATGTATGCTGAAGCCAAGAGCGCGGCCACAGGTGGCCGCGCTCTTGGCTCGCTAATGATTGTCGGATACGGTCGCTGCTACAAGAGCAGGATGAGTATCAAGATAATCAGGATAAGACCGGTGAGTCCAATTCCAATACGCATTGTCGTGTTTCCTCTCGTTCGTGCGCGAGATTGTTTCGTCACTACTTAGCGTAAGGGCAACAATCTGAGAGCTCAATAGACCCGGTGCTACGCCGGGGGTATAGCGGCGGGCAGGAACATCATCGGCGTTGCCTTCTCCGTACCGTCGATATGCCCCCCGGCAGGGGCGCAGAATTTGCCCGTGGAACTGGGGAAAGTCACCCATATTGCCTATGTAGCCGGGGGTTGGCGAAGGCCTAGTCTAGGAGGACATGCTGACACCAGGCGAGAGGATGAGATAGAGCATGATCGAGCGAGTGTTGCGAGTCGCGATCGCGTTGTCGGCGGTCGCTGCGTCGCTGGCCGGATTGACGGTCACAAGCGCGCATGGGGCCGTCGCGAACGCCGAATTCGACGAAGTGTGGGAACGGACCGATCTGCCGGTGCTGGAAGGCCAGGCCAACCGCACCTGGATGTGGGGTCCGGAACCCTTCACGGAAGCCCTCAGCGAGCCCTACTGGGAGTCGCCCGGCGGCTGGCGGCAGGTCCAGTACTTCGATAAGAGCCGCATGGAGATCACCAACCCCAACGGCGACACGGGGAGCGTCTGGTACGTCACGAACGGCCTGCTGGCGCGGGAATTGATGACTGGCCAGATCCCGATGAGCGACGGCTCGATCGTCCTCTTCACCGGCCCAGCCGAGGTCAACGTCGCCGGCGACGCCGATGACCCCGACGGCCCGACCTACGCAACCTTCGAGACGCTGATGGGCGCGAGCCCCGCCACCACAGGCCAGACGCTCACTGCGACGGTGAACCGCGCCGGCGAGGTCGGCGATGACGGCGCGTTGGCAGGTCAGGGCGTGACGGCTGCGCACTACGTCGCAGCGACGAACCACACGGTCGCCTCGGTCTTCTGGGATTTCATGAACTCCAGCGGCACGATCTGGGACAGCGGCTACAGCGAGGGCTTGCTCTTTCAGGACCCCTTCTTCGCAACCGGTCTGCCGCTGACCGAAGCCTACTGGGCTGACGTCCGCGTTGGCGGCACACAGCAGCAGGTGCTGGTCCAGGTCTTCGAGCGCCGGGTGCTGACCTACACGCCGCAGAACGCTCCCGAATGGCGCGTCGAAGCAGGCAACGTGGGCCGCCACTACTATGACTGGCGTTACGGCGAGATGCAGGGGCTGACGATGGACTACAGCGCCGCGCTCACCGGCGGCCAGACGCCGCTCAAGGCCTGCGTTGACTACAACGACGTCCAGACGACGGCGATCCCCTGGCAGCTACCGGGGCTGCGCGACTACTACGGCTTCGACGTTGCGGCCGATATCACCGGCCGGATCTGCGGCGTGCAGCAGCGCGCGAGCAACACCTACTGGTACCACCTGGTCGGCAGCGCCGATATCTACCAGGGCACCACGCCGACCGGCGACAAGCTCGACACGCGCGCCTTCCAGACCTTCGGCTACTTCGTCGAGCCGAACAACACGATCGGCGATCTGCCACGGCCCGAGGAGTGCACCGTCGAGCGCTACTACGCGGTCGCCGGGATCGAGGGCATCTGGGCCGCGATCGCCCGTAGCTCCGACCCCATGCGCTGGGAGTTCTGGGCCATCTCGCTGATCAACGGAGAGCCTGACTTCGCCTACTGGGAGACCTTCCCCTGCGGCTAAGGCGCGACTCAACCTGACAGTCTTGACGTGCCTGCGGGCCGGGAATCTAGCCCGGCCCGTATTTCTCATCGATCACGCCGGGAGCCCGAGACGCGAGAGACCGGCTAGCGCGCGACCATGCGCACGAGCATCATCACGAGAAACCCAGCGCCAAGGCCGAGCATGACGCCCGCGGCGACGTTGCCGATCACCATCCCAACACCGATGCCGATGAACAGCCCGGCCGGGATTGCCAGCCCCTCTGCTCCGCTCCAATTGCGCGATTCGTCCTGCTGGGATGCCATCGGCTACCCCTTTCACCTGGATGCTTCACCACCATCAATCTAACCTCGCAACCGTGCCGAAGTCACAACAGTTTCCAGCGCCGCGCTACAGAACCATGACGGCATGTGCACTCGCAGCAGAGACACACAGGACTGACCGGCCATGGCGTAGCGTCGCTCACTACCTACAATTCACTTTGGCTATGCGTCAACTTACCTGAAGGAGAATGCACCATAGGCCGCCTCTTGAGCGGACTAACGATTCTGATCATGCTGGCGGGCCTCGCCACCTTGAGCCCGGCGAGTCCGGCTGTGGCTGCTGGCGTCGTTGGCGACGGCACGCCCGCGAGCTGCACCGATGCGGCGCTCACGGGAGCCCTTGCCGGCGGGGGTACGGTTACCTTCAACTGCGGTCCAAGCCCGGTAGTTGTTGCCCTGGTGGAGCAGAAAGTGATTACCGAGAACACAGTGGTTGACGGCGGCGAGCTGATCACGCTCGATGCCCAGGGCACGACACGCCACTTCTTCGTCACCAGCAGCGGTGAGCTTGAGCTCGTGAACATCACGCTGACCAACGCCAACGGCGCAGCCAGCGACGGCGGCAGTATCTACAACAACGGCGGCGGCGTCGCACTGACGAACAGCACCGTCAGCGGCAATTCAGGCACGAACGGTGGCGGTATCTACAACAACGGCGGAACGCTCACGCTCACTAACAGCACAATTAGTGGCAATACAGCAACATCCGGTGGCTTCGACCATTCCGGTGGTGGTATCTACAATGAAAACGGGCCACTGGTCATCACGAACAGCACCATCAGTGGCAATACAGCAGCAATTGGTGGGGGCTTCTTCCATTCCGGTGGCACTGTAACGGTGACGAACAGCACGATTAGCGACAACTCAGGCGATCCGAATCTCGGCGGCGGTTACTACAACGCCAGCGGCATCGTCTACTTGCGGGCGACGATTCTCGCCGACAATCCATCCGGAGACAATTGCCAGGGCACGGCCACGGAATCGCTAGGTGAGAATATCAGCGATGACATCAGCTACTGCAATCTGATCCAGACCGGCGACATGCCGGAAACCGACCCGCAGCTCGGCCCACTCCAGGACAACGGCGGCCCGACCGAGACACACATGCCCGGCGACGGTAGCCCGGCCATCGATGGCGCGCCATCCTGCCCGACGGCTGTCGATCAGACCGGCACGGAGCGGCCCCAGGGCAGCGCCTGTGACATCGGCAGCGTCGAAGTACCTGAGGAAACGCAGTCCGAGCCGACCTACCCCATCTGCGTCAGCAGCTACACCGGTCTGGTGACGAGCCCGCTGAGCGGCGTCTGCAACGCCGGCCAGGTACAGCTAACCGAGTTGGCGGGCGAGAGCTTCTGCATCAACCCGTGGACCGGCCAGGTGAGCTACACCTCCAGACGCCCCTGCGCCGCGCCGCGTTTCGAGCACACCCTGCCCGACGACGGCGACCTGCTGACCTGTGTCAGTTTCTACACCGGCGCAAACCGCTGGGTGACGAACCACGCCAAGTGCACCGCCTACGAAGCGCCCAACACCATCCCGGCGGCATAGCTAAACAACAGCTAGACCCCCGCAACGGCGTGACCGTTGCGGGGGTCCGGGATGAGGAGGCCGAGAGAGGTTAGAGCTGTTCGATGATGACCAGGTCGGTGTCTGCCCAGGAACCTTCGCCATCGGCGTTGGCGTCGTTATAGAAGCCCCAGTTGCCGCCCGCAAGCGACGTGTCGAACGCTTCGACCACCGCCACACCGTCGACGAAGAAGGTGATTTCGGAACCCTCGACCATCAGGCTCATCTCCGTCATATCGCCAAGCTGGAGCGGCTCAGGAGTGAAGCCGAGCGAGTAGATCTGACCGTCAAGAACCAGGTTGCAGGCCGCGTAGGCGTCCGTATCGACGCCACAGAAGTAGAAGCTCTCGCCGGCCTCGCCGTACTGGTGCCGGGCGATCAAGCCGGTCGTGCCAGCGCCACCGAAGTCGACAACCGTCGTCATCACGCCGGACTCGATGAAGGCGGTGTCGGCCATCGGCAGGGCCAGGTAGTAGCCCGCGTTGACCTCGACCGTGTAGACGCCCTCGTAGACGAAGTCCGCGAAGCCCCAGTCGCCGCTCCCGGTGTAGAGCCCCAGGTCGTTGTCGGAGTCCAGGTCCGAGCCGATGGCGGCCCCGGAGGCCGCGCCGCCACCGACAGTCTCGACGTTGACCGCGTCGACGAAGCTGTTGAAGTTCTGGCTCGCGTCGCCGAAGGCCTCGTGGTAGAAGCCCATCGCACCGGTCTGGAGCGTCCCGTCGGTGATATCTGCGACGACCTGACCGTTGACCGCGAAGACAAGCTGTTCGCCGACGATGCCCAGCGAGAGACGGTTGATCTCTTCAAGCGTTACTTCCGCGCCGGCCGCGCCGTCGATCTCGTACCACTCGCCGTCGACGACGACGTGGCAGTTGGCGAAGGCGTAGCTGTTGACCCAGCAGACGTAGTAGCTGGCGTAGCCTTCGTCGTTGTAGCTGAGGCGGGAGACGAGGCCGACTGCGCCCTCGCCGTCGATGGCGATGTCAGCCGTCAGCGTGCCGCCGGTCATGCCCTCGGTGCCGTAGATCATGTTCGGGAAGTAAACGCCCGGCGCAAGCGAAACCGTGTACCAGCCGTCGTTGATGCTTGCGAAGCCCCAGTCGCCCTCGCCGGTGAAGAAGCTGTCGTGCTGCGCGCCGTCGAAATCAGTCGCGATAAGCGAGGTCGTCGCTTCATTGGCCAGCGGGCCGTAGCTGTAGATGTCGACGAAGTCGAAGTTGCCGGTGCAGTAGCCCTCGTAGCAGGTTGTCGCGATGCCCCAGGAGCCGCCGGTCAGCCCGGCGTCGTTGATTGAGCCGACGACCTGGTCATTGACGGCGAAGGTCAGCGTGTCGTTCGAGATTTCGAGGATCAGGCGGTCCATCTGGCCGCGGGTGATCTCGCCGGGAGCGGCGTAGAAGAGCTCGGTCCAGCCTTCAGCGTTCCGGAGGTAGCAGCCCGCGCCGCCGGAGACGTCGATCATGCAGTAGTAGTAGACGCTGTAATCGCTTGCCGAGCGGCCGATGACGCCCAGGTCGCCAGCGCCGCCATCCTGACCGTAGAAGCGCGCGTCGGCGACGATCGCGCCGTCGGTGATCTCGATGTCGCCGGTTGCCAGAACCGGGAGCAGCACGCCCGGCTGGACCAGCATGACGTACCAGCCGCCCTCTTCATCGACGAACGCTTCGTTGCCGTTGGTTTCGCCGGTCCAGAGCCGTGAAGCGCCGCTGTTGTCGAAGTCGTCGCTGATGATCAATTCAGGCTCGGCGGTCTGCGCCAGCTCGGAATCGTTGTTCGGCGCGTCGCCGGCGTTCGCCACGGCGAGCTGCTTGGCGGCAGCGCCGACCGGTTCCTGCGAGCCGCGCAGCGTGTCGGCAGCACCCTGGAGGCTCCCGATGCGGTCGGAGCCACCAGCGGCTACGTCCGCGAAGCTGATCGGACCACTGGCCGGCGCTACCGGCGCAAACTGCACGCCGTTGCCCCGGACGCTCTTGGCCTGCATGTACTCGCTGCCTGTCGCGTCCTTGCCGAGGCGGTAAGAGAGGTTGTCGAGCGCTGCGTTCGAGGCCAGCGCCGGCAGCGCCTGGAGCGTGAAGAGCAGGACGCCCAGCACGGCGGTCATGATCCGGAGCCAGCGGCGGCGGCTGATCGTCATCTCTCGCGTCGTCATCGTGCGCGCGTCCTTTCTCTGTCCAGTCAGATCGTTCGATATCCGGTCGTTGCGTCCCGCGAAGCTGCTCATCGTCTCTCTCCCCATCCCGTCCGGTGTGTCCCGGTGCCATCCTGCGGCGCGTTTGCCTTACATTCACATCATTCCGGGAATGCCCCTCGCCGCCATCGTCCAGTTGACCGATTTCGGTTTGGGATGCGTACGCCTCCCGGCATACGTACCGGTACGTATCCGTGCGTATGAGACGGCAAGCGTGTGGGGTGGGAGGGGCGACCGGCGCGGTCGCCATCCTGGACGCCCCGGCCGCCGAACCAGGGCAGCCGCACAACTCCCCGATTGGCATCCCGAGTGGAGGCTCAGCGAAGTGAGGGATCTACGAGCGGCACTGTGGACTCGCAATGACAGAAATCTGCCCAACGAATCGAGTGCCACCTTCACCTCACACGCACGTCGCTAGATCTCTCTCCGCGAAGCCTCCACTCGGGATGCCAAACAGTGGGACGGAGCCTCTATTTCACGTGCACCTACGGGCAAAACCGCGCGCAACAAAAGAGACGGGAACCCGATCGAATCGAGCTCCCGTCCGGGACAAATGGGGGGAGAGGTTGTGGGGGCTAGAGGGCGATGCTGACGCCGGCGATGACCATGAAGACGAGGATCAGATAGAGCACGAGCGGGTTACGCGCGTCGATGCCGTTGATCAGCTGGTTGAACTGGTCATCGTCGAGCGTGGCGGCGTCGATCGTCGTCACCTGCTCGTTGACGTGATTTCGTGTGATTTCCATCTGTCTGTCCTCTCCTGTGTGGTGCGTTCCCTGTGTCTCCATAGTCGGGTCCAGGGCGCGAAAGGACATCGTCCAGTTAACCGATATTGCCGCTGGCCGGGGTACGTAGATCGGAGCGTCGCCGCCCCGGCTTACCGGCTGTCTCCACAGCCTATGGCCAACCGGCCCAGCGCCATATCGTCCAGGCACCAGAAATGATGGTCGTGGTTTCTCAATGGCCGCCATAAGCCAACAAGCCACGCCCCTACAATCGTTCGTGGATACCGGTCAATGCAGAGGGGATTCGCCGAAAGAGCAACGAGGGTGGAGCAAACCCCACCCTCGTCGGTCAATTGAGCCTGCGGTTCGCGCTACGGCGTAGGGCTGAATTTCTGGACGCGGTAGTTGCCGAGGTCGGTGACGTAGGCATTGCCCTCCGCGTCAATCGCGATGCCGTAGGGCACGTTGAACTGCCCCGGATCGCTACCGGCCGTGCCGAACGACGCCAGGTACATCCCTTCGGGACTGAAGATCTGCACCCGATTGTTCCCGACGTCGACGACGAGGACGTACTTACCGTCCGATGTCACGGCGACGCCGGCCGGGCCGTTGAACTGTCCCGGTTCCGCGCCCATGCCACCCCACTGGCCGAGGTAATCGCCGTCGCGGTCGAATACCTGCACCCGATGGTTGCCGTTATCGCTGACGTAGATGCGCTCGCCGTAGGTCACGATGCCGGCCGGCTGGACGAACTGGCCGTTGCCGCTGCCGACGCCGCCCCACTGATCGAGGAAGACGCCGTTGGCATCGAATTTCTGGACGCGGTTGTTCCCGGCGTCAGCGACATAGACATAACCATCGGCATCGATAGCGATACCCGTCGGACCGTTGAACTGGCCCGGACCTGTCCCAGCCGTGCCCCACTTGCCGAGGTACTGCCAGGTCGCGCTGAAGCGCTGAATCCGATTGGAGATGCGGTCGGTGACGTAGATCTCGCCGCTGGTGAGGTTGACCGCCACGCCGGCGAGCTGGTCGTACTGGCCGCGCTCCGGGCGCATGCTGCTCAGCACGTCGAGCGGGATGCCGTCGGCGGTGTAGCGGCTGATCGAGCCGGAGTCGTAGGCCTCCTTGTTGGCATCGATCGTCAACAGGTAGCCGTTGCGGTCCTGCGCGATAGCGAGGACGTTCCCGAACTGGCCGCGACTGGCGTCGTGCACCTCGAAGAGGAACTGTCCGCTCGTCGTGAACTTCTGGATGCGGCTGTTGCCATAGTCGGCGACGTAGATATTACCGTCGTTGTCGAGCGCCAGCCCGCGAGGAGCATAGAGTTGACCGAGACCGAAGCCCTGACTGCCCCACTCGCCGAAGTAGGCAGTGTTCGGCGCGAGCACCTGGACGCGCTCATTGCCGTTTTCAGCAATGTAAATGTAGCCATCGGCGTCGATGACGATGCCGGAAGGATTCTTGAACTGGCGCGTCCCGGAGCCCTCGCCACCGAAAACTCCCCGGTAGCTGGTGTCGGCGTTGAACTCCCAGATGACGTGCGCCTGGTAGTCGGTGACGTAGAGCAACCCATCCGGCGCAACGGCGATATCCGATGGATGGGTCATCCCGTTGGCCGTGAACTGACCCTGGTAGACGCCATCGAGGTTGAAGAACTGGATTCGGTCGTTGCTGAGGTCGGTCACGTAGACTGTCTGGCCGCTAATGGCGATCCCGGTCGGAGCGTCGAACTGCCCGTTCCCGGCCCCGAGCGAGCCGAAGGCCGTCTGAAACTCGCCATCCGAGTTGAAGACCTGGACCCGATTGTTACCCTGGTCGGTGACGAACAGACGGCCGTCGGCGCTGAAAGCGGCATCGACTGGGAACTCGAATTGCCCCTGGGCGGCGCCCTCGCTGCCGACCGTCCGGATGTAGACGCCGTTCTCGTCGTACTCGATCAGCCGGTGGTTGTGCGTATCCAGCGTCCACAGGTGGCCATCGCTATCGACGGCAACCCCAACCGGCGACTTCAGCGCCGTGAAGGGCTGGTACTGCTTACCCCACTGGGCGGTGTAGCTGTACTCGGACGCGGGGGTCTCGGTCGGGGTTGTCGTCACGGTGGCCGTCATCGTCGCGGTCACGGTTGCCGTAGCAGTGACCGTCGGTGAGGCCGTCACGGTGCCTGTAGCGGTGGACGTGACCGGCGCTGTAGCGGTCGGAGTCGGGTCTACGGGCGTCTGCGTGTAGCGCCAGGCGTAGTAGTGCTGGCCGACGTTGCCGGCCTCGACCACGAAGCCCTCCGGGTTGCCCGGCGTGTAGGTCAGGCAACGGCGCTCGAAGCACTGCATCAGGACATCGCGATAGGTTCCGGCGACCTTCACGTTGGCCCAGTAGGCCTCGGAGATCGGCCGGCCGGTCGCGAAGTACGGATTCTCGAAGAGCTGGTTATCGACGAACTGCCCGTTCTCGTAGACGGTGCCACTGGCATTCATGAAATCCCAGAAGGGTCCGGCAATCCCGTGGTTTGTGACCTCGTCGACGATCGCGACCGTCAGACCCTGCCCCGAGAGCGCGGGATCGTTGGTCACGTCGCCCTCCCGATCGACGCGCTGGCTGATCGTCGCGCCGGATGCGAGCGGCGCTGCATCGAGCAGGGCGCCGAACGTCGCGTAGGTTGGTCCAGTCGGGTCGTCGGCATCTCCGGCGACGTTGACCTGGGCGGGACTGCGCGGCTCGAAGTCCGCATCGCCCGTCTGCATGTTGCCGGTTACGAGCTCGACGACCAGCAGGCCGTTGGTGACGTACCAGATGCTGCCCGCGTCGCCGTCAGGATTGGTGATCTCCATGCGGGCTTTGTCGAAGTACTGGACGGCGCGCTCACCGCCCGGAGTCTCTGCATACGGCTCCCGGACGACGTCAGTGAAGGCTTCCGGCCCCCACATCCAGGTACGCGCCACGAGCCCGTCGAGAACGGGCTGGTCGGTGCGCTGCCAGGTACGTTGGAAGTGCTCGTTGCCGGGTGGCGCGGCCAGTGCCGAGTAGACCGAAAGGATCACGAGGCTCAGCACGAGCAGCGCGGCGGCGCTTGGCCAGAGATATCTTGTCGTGCGGATTCCGGGCCCTGAGAACAACATCATCGGGAGTTCCTCCCTAGTCGCGGACCACAAAGATGGACACAGCCGGCGGACCTGTGGGCCCGCCAGACTCAGGATATTGTGTCGCTTCCCCACCCACTATCGGACAGGTTCGACAGGCGCATATCGTACTTCCACGATGGCCGGAATGCTGGGAATGATTTGTGGCGCCAGGGTTACCAGGATCCCCAGGGAAACTTCAGAAGCCCAATCGCGTCATCCTGAGCGGAGGCTCGGCGCAGCCGAAGGATCTACGTCGGACACAGGAGCTTCCGAGGCAGCGAGACCGGCTACGTTCACAATGCTTCCCCGCTTGGCTCCGGTAGCCGTGCTAGATCCTTCAACTGCGCGGAGCCTCCGTTCGGGATGACGTGGTGGATGAGAATTTGCGCCCCGGGAAGCACTAGGAGTCCGTGGCCGTCGCTACACCATCACCTCCGGGTGCCGCGTGTGCCAGCCCGTCGCCTGCTCGTAGTGGTGGGCTAGTCGGAGGATCATAGCATCGTCGAAGAGGCGGCCGGTGAGTTGGAGGCCAACCGGGAGTCCCGCCTCGGTGAAGCCACAGGGGACGGAGACGGCTGGGTGGCCGGTCAGATTGGCCCAGCCAGTGTGGCCGATCTCAACGTCGAGGGCGTCACCTTGCGGTATCTCGGTCATGCCATAGGCGTTCATCGGCAAGGCAACGGTCGGCTGGGTCGGGAAGACCAACGCATCGAAACGCTCGAACAGTTCCTCGACGGCGCTGTGGAGCTGCCGCCGCACCCGCTGGGCATCGAGGTAGTCCTTGGCCAGTACTGTCGCGCCAAACTGGAGGTTGGCTCGCACGATCGGACCATAGTCGTCGATCCGCTCCTGCATCGTCGGCCAGTGATAGCTCGTCGCCTCGGCTTGGAGGATCGGCATGATCGCCGGACCAACCAGCGCCGTCGATGGCACGCTGATCGCTTCGGCGTCGGCTCCAAGCGCCTCCAGTTGCTCGACCGCCGAACGCGCCAGCGATTCAACCTCATGTTCGACGTGGCGGGTGAAGAGATCCTCGACGACGCCGAGCTTCATCCCCTCGATGGCCAGATCCAGCCCGGCGACCGACGCGCCCGTTTCCACCCTGGCCGAAGCAGGATCGGCCGGATCGTACCCGGCGATGGCATCGAGGATGATCGCTGTGTCACGCACCGTCCGGGTCAGCGGCCCGGCATGGTCGAGCGACCAGCAGAGCGGCACGACCCCGGCCCGGCTGACGAGCCCGTAGGTCGGTTTCAGTCCAACCAGCCCGGTGTAGGCGGCGGGGCTGCGGATCGAGCCACCGGTGTCGCTGCCCATCCCGGCGTAGGCCAGACCGGCCGCGACGGCCGCCGCCGAGCCGCCGCTCGAACCGCCAGCAGTGCGCCCCAGGTCCCAGGGGTTGTGCGACTCGCCGAAATCGGGATGCGGGAAACCGTAGGCGAACTCCATCATATTCGTCTTGCCGAGCGTCACCGCCCCGGCGGCCTTGAGCTTGCGGACGACCGCGCCGTCTTCATCGGGCACCCAATCGGCCAGCACATTCGAGGCGGCCGTCGTGCGGACCCCGGCGGTGTAAAAGAGGTCCTTCAAGGCAATCGGCACACCCAGCAACGCGCCCGTCTCGCCCGCCGCCCGGGCCCTGTCCGCCGCTTCTGCCTGCTCAAGCGCGGCGTCGGCCAGGACGGTGATGTAGGCATTCAGCACCTCGTCGTAGCGTTCGATCCGTTCGAGCTGATCCCGGGTCGCCTCGACCGACGAGACCTCGCCACGTTCGAAAGCGCTGACGAGCTCGGAGATAGAAAGGAAAGCGACCTCGTTAGCTCGCCCGCTCATCACCGGCCTGCCTCTCTTGATAGACGCGCTCGAAGGCCGGGATGATCATCGGCTCGGTTTCGGGCCGGGCTGCGCCGGCGAGCCGGTCGCGCTGACCGGAGAAGCTGGCGTAGAGCTCGCTGACGATGGCGAGGTCGCGGGAAGACAATGCCATGTTCGCCGACGCGAAGAGGCGCTGCAACATCTCCCGATTCTCCGTACTTCCCGACATGGTCACGCCTTTCGGTCGTACTGCTCATTGCTCACGCCTGAGCCTAGCGCATCTGGGCGAACTCCCGCGTGCCGAAGAGCCGCCCCGTCTTCACTTTCTGTCGTGAGGACGGGACGGAGGTCGCGATATCTCTGTGGTTTCGGTTGAACGCTAGCGGAAGATCTGCACCCTGAAGTTGTGGGTATCCAGCACATAGAGCGTGCCATCGGAGGCGATCTGAACGGCGGTCGGTGTACGGAACTGGCCGTTCCCGTTGCCGGGACCACCGATGGTCGCCAGGTAGGTCCCATCCGGCGCGAACTGCTGGACGGTGTCGCCATCAACATCCGCGACGTAGACGTAACCCGCCCCGTCGAGCCCCAGGCCGAAGGGCGCGTCGAACTGATCCGGACCGCCGATGGCGCCCAGGGGGCTGCGGTCATCGAGATCGAAGACTTTGATAGCCGGGAGATCGGCCGGGCCGGTCGGGACACCGGAAAGCTTGGTCGGATCCATGTCGGCCACGTAGAGCCGGTCGCCGTCGATGGCGATGTCGATGGGCGCGCTTAGGAGCCCGCTCATGTCCCAGGTCGCGCGCACCGAGCCACTGGGCGAGAGCTTGCGTAGTCGCCTGGAGCTGATATCCATGCTGTAAAGGTCGCCGTCGTCGTCGAGCGTCAGGCCAGAGATGTTGTCGGCGGCGGACCACTCCTGGACGAAGTCACCGTCGAGGGTGAATTTGACGATCTTATTCAGGTCACCATCGGCGACATAGAGATAACCGTCCGGGCTGGCGACAAGAGCCGTAAGCACTTCCAGATCGACCGGCGTGTTCAGCTCGGTGGCTTCCCAGATAAACCGGCCGGCCGGGTCGAACTTCTGAACGCGGCCGGCGTCGGCGATGTAGACATTGCCGTCTTCATCCAGCGTCATCGCTGCTGCGTGGGCTTCTAAACGGCCTCGATGCCCGCCCAGCCAGCCATCGAGATAGGCGCCGTTCGCGCTGAATTTCTGCACGCGATTAGCGTTCGGATCAGTCACATAGACGTTGCCGGCGCGGTCTACAGCGACACCCTCTGGATAGCGGAACGGGTCCAGATGGGAGCCAGTCCCGTCCCAGCTACCGGCATGTGTGCCGTCGGTCTGGAACGCCTGAATGCGGTTATTGCCGGTATCGGCGACATAGACGACACCACTTGCGCTAATGGCGATCCCGGTCGGCGCGCTAAACTGACCGTTGCCGCTACCGCCAGTGCCCCATTCGTCGAGATAGGTACCGTCCGTGTCGAATTTCTGAACGCGGTTGTTGTACGAATCAACGACATAGACGATGTCTTTCGCGTCGATGGCCAGTCCAAGTGGATTGCTGAATTGGCCAGGTCCCGCGCCGGTGCCCTTGTCCCACTTCGCGATGAAGTTGCCGTCCCGGTCGAATTTCTGAACACGGTCGCTGTTCGTGTCGACGACATAGAGATAGCCCTGGCTGTCGAACGCAATACCGTAAACGGTTGAGAGTTCACCGTCACCGAAGCCGTAGGAACCGATCTGACCGCGGTAGTTGCCCTTCGGGCCGTACTTCACGATGCGGCCGTTCGGCCAGTCACTGACGTAGATGTTGCCTTGCTTATCGAAGGCGATGGCACGTGGGTGGTCGACGTGGCCTGCGCCTGACCCTGACTCACCCAGCATCCTGACGAAGAGCCCCTCGGACGTGTACTGCTGAACGCGGGGGTCGCCCTCTTCGAGTACATAAATGGAGCCATCAGGTCCGACACCGATGCCGCTCAACTCATCGAAGCGCGTGTCAGGGTCGTAAGCCTCGCCGAATTTGCCCGCGAAGCTGTAGCGCGGCGCAGGTTCCTGCGTGGCGGTGGCTGTTGGGCCCGGCTCGGCAGTGGGTGAGGGCACGGGCTCCTGCGTCGTCGTTGGCGATATCGTCGGTTCGGTGCTCGGGTCTGCTGGTGCGGTTGCCGAGGGCTCGGCGGTGCCGGTCCCCGGCACGTCGGTTGGAGACGCTTCTGCTGTGCTGTCGGCCGGCGGCGTCTGAGTGCCGTCTGATCCCGGCTCGTCAGACGCAGCTCCGTAGCGCCAGCTGTAATAGTGCTGGCCGACGTTCCCGGCCTCGACCTGCCAGCCGGGCGTGTTACCCGGCGTGTAGGTCAGGCAGCGACGCTCGAAGCACTGCAACAGGACATCCTGGTAGGCGCCGCCGACCTTGACGTTGGCCCAGTAGGCCTCGGTGATCGGGTAGCCGGTGGCGTAGAAGGGGCTCAGGAACATCAGGGCGTCGACGTAGCCGCCATCTTCGTAGACCGTGCCGTTTGCATTGATGAACTCCCAGAAGGGCGAGGCGACCTGATGGTCGATACCGGGCTCAGTCAGGCGGTAGGCCGCCGTCACACCGAAGCTCGCCAGCGACGGATCGTCGGCCACATTCCCACTGCGGTCGACCCGCTGGGTGACCGACTGGCCACCGGCCAGCGCGGGAGCGTCGAGGAGCGCGGCGAGCCCGGCGTACTGGACGCCGGTCGGATCATCGGCATCCCCGGCGACGTTGATCTCGGCGGCAGGACGCTGCTCGAAGTCGTTGTCGCCGACCTGCATCTGACCAGTGACCAGCTCCACGACGAGCAAGCCGTTGGTGACATCCCAGGGCGCCGTCGCGCGAAAGCCATTGTCCTCCATACGGCTCTTGTCGAAGTACTGGACGGTGCGTTCGCCGCCGGGGCCCTCTGTGTACTCCTCGCTCAGCGCGGCCGTGAAGCCGTCCGGCCCCCACATCCAGGTCCTGTCAACCAGCCCCAGCGCGACCGGATCATCGGTCCGCTGCCAGGTCTGGTTGAACGCAGTCGTGGCCGGCTCGGCCGCGAAGACGTTGATCGCCAGCCGGATACCGAGCCCAACGGCCGCCCAGATGGCAAAGACGAGCAGCACCCGCTTCACCAGCTCGCCCTTTGAGCGCCTCTTGCGCTCCTTCGTCGATGTTGTCTCGCTCACGAGATTGGTTCCTTCCAAGGGACCTCTGGGGAAGGGGATAGGTGACAGGGGATAGCAGAGCGACTCCTCTCGACTTCTGCTGTTCCCTGTTACCTGTCACCTATTCCCTGCTTCAGCCTTACGTCGTGGACGCCACCATGCGCTTGGACAGCGGCCGCTTCCGACGCAGCTGGCCGCCGGGATTCGTTGCCTTACGGGGCTGCTTCTCAGTCTTCGTCTCGGAGTCCTTCTGAACCTTCTTCATCACTGGATCGCTTCCTCTCTCGTCGTCCACTCCGGAAAGCCCCCTCTCCCAGCATTGGGAGAGGGGGTTGGAGGTGAGGGCCGCCTAGCTTCCCGTGAACACCTGGATGCGGTTGTTGCCGTAGTCGAGGACGTAGACGTAGCCGTTGGCGGCAACCTCGACCCGGACGGGACCATCGAACTGGCCGTTGCCTGCGCCGGTGCTACCGAACTGGGTCAGGTAGAGGCCGTCGGGAGTGAACTTCTGCACTCGGTCGTTCCGGCTGTCGGCGATGTAGATGAAGCCGTAGCTATCGATACCGATGCCACCGGGTTCGTCAAACTGGCCATTGCCGCTGCCGAAGCTGCCCCACTGGCCGATGTAGACGCCGTCGAGGTCGAAGCCCTGGACACGGTGGTTGTAGATGTCCGTGACGTAGACGCGCTCGCCGTAGATCTCGATGCCGCCGGGGAGGTCGAACTGGCCATTGCCTGAACCCGGTTCTCCCCATTGCGTGATGTAGATGCCATCGGCGGTGAACTTCTGAATGCGATCGTTGGATGTGTCCGTCACATAGACGTTGCCGGCAGCGTCGAGCGCGACGCCGATTGGCCCCTGGAACTGGCCGTTGCCGCCGCCGCTGCTACCCCACTCAGTCACATAGACGCCATCCTGGGTGTACTTGACGATGCGGTCGTTGCTGGCGTCGGCGACGAAGACGTAGCCGTCGTTGCTGGCGACGATGCCGTGCGGCGTCATGAACTGGCCGGTGTTGACACCCTGCTCACCGAACTCCAGCAGGTATTCGCCGGTGGCCGTGAACTTGAGGACGCGGGCGAAGGTCGGATCGGTGACGTAGATGTTGCCGTCCACGTCACGGGCGAGGCCGTAGGTCTCGTCGCCGAAGCGCCCCTTGCGGTCGTCGCTCCAGCGGTCGAGGTAGTTGCCGACATCGTCGAACTTCTGGACGTTGCCGTTGTCCATGTCAGCGACATAGAGGTAGCCGGAGCTATCGACATCGATGGCAATCGGCTCGCCGAACTGGCCGTAGTCCGTGCCGGGGTCACCGAATTTACCGAGGTAACCGCCGTTCAGGTCGAAGGCCTGGACGCGGATGTTGCCGGTGTCGGTGACGTAGACGCGGTTGTTGCCGCTGATGACGACACCGAGCGGCACGTCGAACTCGCCGTTGCCGGCGCCCTGCACGCCCCACTTGGTGATGTAGTTGCCGACGGCGTTGAACTTCTGGATACGGTGGTTCTGCGTGTCGGCGACGTAGAAGTTGTCGTTGGCGTCGAAGGCGATTGCCGAGGGCAGCTCGAACTGGCCGTCGCCGGTACCCAGGCTGCCGTACTCGGCGATGAAGCCGCCGTTGGCGTCGAAGCGCTGGATGCGGTGATTGGCGTAGTCGGCGACGTAGATCTCGCCGCTGCTCGAGAAGGCCATCCCGGTCGGGCCGGCGAACTCGCCCGGGCCGCTGCCGGCGACGCCGAACTGGGTCAGGTAGTTGCCGTCGGGATCGAACTTCTGAATGCGGTTGTTGTTGGCGTCGACGACCCAGACATTGCCGTTGGGGCCGACCTCGACATCGAAGGGGTTGTTGAACTGGCCGGGTCCATTGCCAAGCTCGCCCCAGCTGGCGACCCAGACGCCGTCGGTGGTGAACTTCTGGACACGATCCTCGGTGAATTCGACGACGTAGACATAACCATTGCCAACGGCAACGCCGCGCGGCTGGTCAATCGTCGTCGCCGGGTCCCATTGTTCGCCGAACTGCGCCAGGTACTGGTAGTTGAGGGCTGGTTCGGGCGTCGCCGTAGCTGTCGGCGGGATCGTCGGCGTCGGGCTTGCCGGGGGCGTCCCGGTCGCCGTTGGTTCGGCGGTAGCGGTGACCGGCGGTTCGGTTGGCGATGGCTCGGCGGTGCCGGTTACTGGCGGCGTCGCCGTCGCTGTCGGCTGGCCGCCAACCTGCTGGTAGCGCCACTCATAGTAGTGCTGGCCGACGTTGCCGGCCTCGACCTGCCAGCCTGGCGCGTTGCCCGGCGTGTAGGTCAGGCAGCGGCGCTCGAAGCACTGCAACAGAACGTCCTGCTGGACACCGCCGACGCTGACGTTAGCCCAATAGGCCTCGCTGATCGGGTAGCCGGTGGCGTAGAAGGGACTCAGGAACATCGGCGCGTTGACGTACGCGCCGCTCTCGTAGATGGTCCCGCTGGAGTTCATGAAGTCCCAGAAGGGCGAGGCGACCTGGTGGTCGATGCCCGGCTCGGTGACGCGGTAGGCCGCCGTCACGCCGAAGCTCGTCAGCGACGGATCGTCGGTGACGGTGCCGCTGCTGTCGATACGCTGGCTGACCGTCGCGCCGTCAGCGAGTGCCGGAGCATTCAGCAGACCGGCCATCGTGGCGTAGGTCGGACCGTTCGGGATGCCCTGATCGCCGGCCACATTCGCTGTGGCGGGGTTGTACTGGGTGAAGCTGTTGTCGCCCAGCTGCATCCGGCCGGTCACCAGCTCAACGACCAGCAGGCCGTTGGTGACGTACCAGACAGAGTTGGTCGGGGCCGCTGGATCGGTGATCTCCATGCGGCTCTTGTCGAAGTACTGGACGACGCGCTCGCCGCCGGGGCTCTCGCCGTATTCCTCGGCCATCTCGCCGGTGAAGCCTTCCGGGCCCCACATCCAGGTGCGGCTGACGAGCCCGCTTTCGACCGGGTCGTCGGTCCGCTGCCAGGTCGACTCGAAGTAGGAGTTGGCGGGTTCAGCCGCCCTCGCCTGGAGAATCATCGCGAAGATCAGGGCGATGCTGGTCACGCCAGCGGCGGCAATCGCGAGGATGCGCGTGCCGCCCGGCCTGCGGTGGGTGGAGTTGCCTCCGTCGATTCTGCTCAACATGGTGCGGTTCCTTCCGTGGGCACTCGGGCCCTGGGAGCAGCCAGCCTTCAGTGATTGGCAGGCGCTCGGTCATCTGTCTGGATTCATGATCCCGAGGGCGCGTGACTCGTCTGTGACAGCGGCTGTCGTCTTGTTGACAGCCGGCCTGTAGCGCCGGAACTCGGGAGTGACGCGCCGCCGGGATCGAGACGAGCGCGCTTGCGGCCAGTGGCAAGCAGGGCCGGGCTCGGCAGGCTGTAGCGCCGTCGGGTGAGAACTCAGCCGCAACCGGAAGCGCGCAAGAGTGCGCCCCGCGAGGAGTCCGGAAACTGCGGCGAACCTGACGACGTACAGCGCGCCAGAGGCCAGCCAACCAGGGCGGCGATGCGCCGCTGCCAACGAAGCCAGGCGCTCTTGACGCGCGGCTTCGGCAACGCGCTGGGCCGTATCGGGGTGTGGTGAGATCATGGCCGTCTCCGTCCCTGGAGTCTGCGTGCTCTGACAAGCTGACTTCGCGTCCTGTGCGAAGCCGGCACCGAACTTGCCGGTGCTGCTTTTCAGATTGACGGGCGGCGCAGCCCAAGACCATGCAGGCGACCCACAGTTCCACTCACAGTTTCCTGTGGGCGGTGTGATACGATGCCGTCGCAACGGCTCACTTTCGGTAGGTTGAAGCGGAAAGGCGGCCCGGCGTGGCCGCGCGTAGCCAGCAGCGTCACCAGACAAACCAACCCTCGCCCTCGGCCTTCGGCAGGCTCCTCAAGCGCCTGCGCGTCTCCGCCAACCTGACCCAGGAGGAGCTGGCCGAGCGCGCCGGCGTCAGCGCCCGGCTCATCAGCGACCTCGAACGCGGCGTCGTCCAACGCTCGCGCCGCGACACGGTCGAGATGCTGGCCGATGGCCTGGAGCTAGAAGCTACCGAACGCGCCACTTTCGCGGCGCTCTCACGCCGCCGGCCGGCAGCGCCGTCTGAAGACGAGCCGCCGCAAGTGCCCAGCGTGCGCTTGCCGGTCCAGCCAACGAGTTTCATCGGACGTGAACGAGAGGTCAGCGCGACGACCTCGCTGCTGCTCCAGCCTGAAACGCGACTGGTGACACTGACCGGGCCCGGCGGGGTCGGCAAGACGCGCCTGGCCATCGAGACGGCGCAGCGTTCCGCCAGCGCATTTCCCGAGGGCGTCGTCTTCGTCGACCTCTCGGCGACGGCCGCGCCAGAGCAGACCTTGCCGGCTATCGCCGGGGCCTTGGAAATCTCCGGAGAAAGTGAGGCAACGCCCGCCGCGCTCGCGTCCGGGATCGACGACAAGGGCATCCTGTTGGTGCTCGACAACCTGGAGCACCTTGTCGACGCCGGACCGGACATCGCCGCGCTGCTCGAGCGTTGCCCGCGCCTGAAGGTGCTGGCGACGAGCCGGCAAATGCTACAGCTACGTGCCGAGCGGGAGTATCCGGTCGCGCCACTCGGCCTGCCGGAGGACACATCCTCATTCGACGCGCTGACCGACACGCCGGCGATCCAGCTCTTCGTCACCCGCACCGAGGCCGCGCAACCGGCCTTCGCGCTGACGGAGGAAAACGCCGCGACGATTGCCGAAATCGTCACCCAGCTCGACGGCTTGCCGTTAGCGATCGAGCTTGCGGCGGCCCGGATGCGCCTGCTGGCCCCGGCCGAGCTGCTCCAGCGCCTCAACCGCAGCCTGCCGCTGCTGACCGGCGGCCCACGCGACGTGCCCGACCGCCAGCAGACGCTGCGCGGGGCGATCGAGTGGAGCTACAACCTGCTGACACCAGACGAGCAGCGGCTCTTCAGCTGGCTGGCGGTCTTCACCGGCGGCTTCACCCTCGAAGCGGCCGAGCACCTCGTCACGCAGCTTGATCCCGACGCCGCCACGAGTGTGATCGACACACTCGCCTCGCTGGTTGAAAAGAGTCTGATCCAGCGCCGGCGACGCGCTGACATCGCCAGCGGCCCGCTGGCAACCCGCTTCCGGATGCTCCAGACGATCCGCGAGTACGGGCTTGAGCGGCTGGCGCAGCTCGACGAGCGCGACCGCATTCGCGATTGCCACGCCGCCTGGTGCGCCGAGCTGGCGTCGCAGTCGGACGCGGGGCTCAACAGCCCGGAACAGAGCGAGTGGCTGGCCCGGCTGACCCAGGAGCACGACAATTTCCGAACGGCGCTCGACTGGACAATCGAGATGGGCCAGGCTGAGCAGGCGTTGCTGCTGAGCGGCTCGCTCCTGCGCTTCTGGGTTTCCATTGGCCGCTTTACCGAAGCCCGCCACTGGTACGAGCAGGCGCTCGCCCTCGATCCGGAGACAGAGACCGCGGCGCGCGCCAAGGCGCTGCTCGGCATCGAGGTCATCAGCTATTTCCAGGGCGACTACGCGGCGGCGAAGTCCTACGGCGAAGACGGCCTACGCATCTACCAGGCGCTCGACGACCCGGCCGGGATCGGCTGGTCCTACGGCAATCTCGGCCTAATCGCCGACGCCGAGGAGGATTACGATCGGGCAACCGAGCTGTATTCGCGGGCACTGGAGCTCTTCCGGGATCTTGGCGATCAGACGCACACGCACTTCATGCTCGGCAATCTCGGCCTGATCGCCCACTTCCAGGGTGATCAGGAGCGCGCGGCTGAGGTCCTGGAGGAGTCGCTGGAGCTCTCCCGCGAGTTGGGCAACCAGAACAGCGTCTCGATCAACCTCAGCAACCTCGGACTGGTGGCCTTCGCCCAGGGCGATCTCGACCGCGCCACCGAGCTACAGCGCGAAGCGCTGGAACTCCGCGTCGAGACCGGCAACCTCGCCAGCCTCGCCCGCAGCTACGACAACTTCGCCGTCATCGCCATCGAGCGCGGCAACGACGAGCGCGGCGCGCGGCTCTTCGGCATGGCCGACGGCCTGCGCTCGGAGACCGGCACGGCCCTCCAGCCCAACGACGCCGAGTTCAACCGGCCCTTCATCGAGCGCGCGCAAGCCGCTCTCGGCCACGAACGCTTCCTCGCGCTCTGGGGCGAAGGCGCGGCGCTCTCCACCGAAGACGCCATCGACTACGCCATGCGCGACGGCGACGACCGCTAAGATAGCCCGTCAACCTGGAGCGGCGGCCCGCGCTGCCGCTGTCTTTATTGCGCCCGCAAACGGAGAAAGGACCACCGGAGGAGATGCCAGCCAAGACCCAGCTCGCCGCGATGACCTGGAAAGAGGCCGAAGAGGCCTTCAAGGAGAACCCGGTCATCATCGTTCCGAACGCTTCCATCGAGCAGCACGGCCCGCAGACGCCGGTCGGTGACTTCCGCGTTGGCGAGATCGTCGCCGACCGCATCGCCGCCGAGACCGGCGCAATCGTTGCACCGATGCTGCCCTTCGGCTATTCCGAGGCCTTTCGCCGCTATCCCGGCACGGTGACGCTAAGGGCCGAATCAATCAGCAATGTCATGTACGACGTCGTCGAGAACTTCCTCGACAACGGGCTCGACCACGTCATGTTCCTCTGCTGCCACCACGGCAACATGTCGATCCTCGAGCAGGTCGCCCACCGCATCCGCCGCGAGCGCGGCATCGTCCTCGGCTGCCTCGAACCCTGGCGGCTCTTCTCGCCCGCCTTCATGGCCGAGACCTTCGGCCAGCCCAACCCGCGCCACGGCCACGGCACCGAGCCCTTCGCCTCGATGTCGCTCCACCTCTTCCCCGACGACGTCCGCGCCGACCTCGCCGAGCCGGAGAACCGGATCGATCCCGCCGCTCTGAGCAAGCCCGGAGCCGGCGACGTGCCCCTGCGCGGCATCAACCAGCTTGAGATCGGCGACGTCACTGGCCACTTCTATCTCGACTTTCTCGATGTCGTCCCCAACGGCGTCATGGGCGACATCTCCCTCGCCTCCGCCGAAGCCGGCGAGAAGCTCCTCAACCGCGCCGTCGAGATGGGCATCGAGTATGTGCGGGTGTTCGAGGGGCTGGAGACGCGCAGGTAGGTAACAGGGAACAGGTTACAGGGAAGAGGGAAGCAGCCAGGGGAGTTGTTACCGGTGGATGAGATTGTCAGCACCTTCGATCTCCTGAGGAACATGTGGGTCGTTGAGTTCTGGCATCAGAATGAGATGTGGGGAGATCTAACACTCGACAAGCAATCGGCTGCCTACAAGCTGACGATCTTCGGCGCGCCGGAAGGATCAAGTGTAGCGATCGACCTGAATGAGGTCTTTCACCGCTTGCTGGACGCCAAGCAACGTATTCTCGCGGGTACGATTGGCGACATTCGAACAGAGGAGGAGATGGGTAACTACGACTGGCGCACTCCTGATCCATTTCGGGAGAAGACCATCTCTCAATCACCTTCCAGCAGGCTCAGGTCATCCGACAACCAGAACGATGAGATCGTCGCCGAGCTGTACGGTGGGGACTCGCAATGGGCCACCCTTTCGCTGGATCGCGCGTCCGGCTCGTACACGCTGACAATCCTTCCGAGGAGTGAGTCGAATGGTTGGCCGAGCTTCGAGCTCGACGAGACATTCGCTGCGATTCTCGAGGCACAGCAGACTCTCATGGAGCGACTGGTGTTCGAGATCGAGGCGTAAACAGCCGCCCTCACCCCCGGCTCCCCGTTCGACTCCGCTGACGCTCCGCTCAGGGCAGGCTCTCTCCCAATTCTGGGAGAGGGGAGGGAAGGCAAGTGCCCATCGCACACGACGTCGGGATCGAAGCACCCTCTCCCCACGCAGCGCAGCGGAGTAGTGGGAGAGGGGGTTGGGGTTGAGGGCCTCCCGGCTGCTTCCCTGTTCCCTGTTCCCTGTTCCCTGTTCCCTACAACCTATCCCCTATTTCCCCTAACGTCCCCCAGTTCTGCAGCACCGTCGCGCCGCCGTCGATAGGGATGATCGCGCCGTGCATGAAGCTGGCCTCGTCGCTGGCGAGGTAGAGGGCGAGGCCGGCCATCTCGTCGGTCTGGGCCTGGCGGCCGATGGGTTGGAGGGCGGCGCGTTGCTCGCGGAGCGCCTGGGCCTGAGCCCGTTGCTCGGGCGGCATGGCAGCGCGGCGGCCACCGAGGTCGGTGTCGACGAAGCCGGGGCAAATCGCGTTGATCCGGATGTTCTCGCGGGCATAGTCGACCGCCATCTGCTTCGTCAGCATGATCAATCCGCCCTTCGAGGCAGCGTAGGCGGTGACGCCCGGCGCGCCGATGATGCCGTAGACCGAGGCGACGTTGATGATCGCGCCGCCGCCCTGCCGGCGCATGTGCGGGATGGCGAACTTCGCGCCATAGAAGGGCCCGGCGAGGTTGACGCCGAGCACACGGTTGAAGGCTGCGACCGTCGTCTCCTCGACCTTGCGGCCGTCGCCGATCCCGGCATTGTTGACCAGGACATCGAGCCGCCCAGTCTCTTCGGCAGCCCGGTCGATCAGGGCTTTGAACGCCGCCGGGTCGGAGACGTCGCACTGCACGAACGTGGCCTCGCCACCCTCGTCACGGATTCCTGCCGCCGTCGCCTCCCCGCCGTCGACGTTCTTGTCAGCGGTGACGTAGACCGTCGCTCCCTCGCGCCCGAAGCGCTCGGCAATGGCCTTGCCGATGCCCGACGAGCTTCCGGTGACGATGGCGGTTTTGCCGCTGAGTACTCCTGCTGACACGTTGTCCCTCCATGACTGCACGCACAAACCAACGAAACGTCATCCTGAACGAAGCGGAGCGCAGCTGAAGGATCTAGCGACGAGTGTTGAGAGCATCCGGGGCAACCGTTGCTCGACGTTGGAACCGACGAGACTAGCTTCCGCGGATAGACACCCACATCCACCATAGATCCTTCGGCTTCGCAGAGCCTTCGCTCAGGATGACGTGGTGTTGGCTATCAGTTCACCACGAATAATGAGCTGTCCTCTACCCCTGAATCGCGGGGACGACCTCGTCGGCCAGGAGCTGGATCGTCTCGCGGTCGGAGCCGTCGACGAGCTGGACGACGAAATATTGGATTCCGGCGTCGACGAAGGACTGGAACTTCTCGGTGATCTGCTCCGGCGTGCCCGCCGTGACGCCAAGGTAGTCGAGCGAGCCGGGCAGGCCGTCGGGATAGTAACCGGCCAGCTTCTGCTCCAACTCGGCTTCGGTCGGGGCCATAATGAGCCAGCCGGTGAAGTCGGTCTTGAGGATCTCGTCGTAGTCGCGGCCGATGTCGGCGCAGTGCCCTCTAAGCACCTCGAGCTTGTGGCGCGTCTGCTCGGCCGATGGGCCGCGGTTGAAGTTGCAGGCATCGGCCCATTTCGCGACGTGGCGCAGCGTCACCTGCTCGCCTGACCCTGCGATCATGATCGGCGGACGCTCCTGAACCGGCGGCGGCAGGACGCGGATGTTCTCAACCTGGTAGTACTCGCCATCGAAGGAGAAGGGCTCGTCGCCCCAGCTACCCTGGATGATCTGGACGATCTCTTCCAGCGCCCGGAAGCGGTCGCGGTTCGGCATGAACTCGACGCCAAGCATCTTGAATTCCTCCGGCAGATAGCCGATACCGAGACCGAGCATCAGGCGGCCGCCGCTGAGGTGATCGAGATCCGTCGCCAGCCGCGCCAGGTAGGTCGGGTAGCGGTGGAAGACGCAGTTGACGACTGAGCCGAGCATGACGTTCTCGGTGACGCTGGCCAGCCCGGAGAGCCAGACCCAGGGATCGGGCGCCTGCCCGACGTGGTCGTAGATGAAGAGGCCGTCGAAGCCGAGCTGATCGACCAGCTTGCCGCTCTCCATCAACGCGTCATAGGGATTCGCCTTGATATCCCGGTCCATCGCATCCCGCCGGCCATCCTCGGCGCAGAGCTGGATGCCGAACCGGGCCCCATCATCTGCCTTCGCTACCCACGGATGTCGTGCCATCGTCCGTTCCCTTCCTAAATCCATCCCATTTCGGAATCCACAATATTTTGCTGGTAACCAGTCCTCACCACATTCGTAGGGGTGGAACTCGTCTCCACCCGGTTTCCGGCCACGACAACATGCAAATGCCGCCGGTGTGTGATGAAGGCCTTGCTCCCTCGAAATGCGCGTCGGTTTCCATACCGTGTCGTCGTATCCGACGACCGGGTGGGGACGAGCCCCACCCCTACGACTGCCTCACGTCGAAACGTGCTGCCGGACTACCCCACATGCGGCGCGACCTCGCTCGCCAGCAGCTCCAGCGTCTCGTGGTCGGTGTTGTCGATTGACTGGATGACGAAGTACTGCATTCCGGCCTCGGCGCGGGCCGCGTAGTAGTCGGTCATCTCCGAGGGCGTGCCGGTGAAGAGGAAGCCGGGGCGGTCGGGAACCCCTTCGGGGAACATACAGGCCAGCTTGCGGTCGAGCGCCCCCTGATCCGGGGCCATGATCAGCCAGCCGGTGAAATAGGTCCGCAAGACCTCGTCGTATTCGCGGCCGACGGCGTCGCAATGGCGCTGGAGGACATCGAGCTTATGGCGCACATCGTCCGGTTCGTCAGCGTGACCGGTGACCTCGCCGGGACCGAAGTTGCAGGCATCGGCATACTGAGCAACCTGCCGTAGCGTCCGCCGCTCACCACCCCCGGCGATCATCAGCGGGACGCGCTCCTGATAAGGCCCGGGCTGGACCTGCATCGAGTCAACGGAAAAATGCTCGCCCTGGTAGCTGAAGAGTTCGTCGCCCCAGAGGCCGTGGATGATGTCGATTGCTTCTTCCAGACCGTCCTGCCGCTGCGATGCGGAGAGGAACGGCGCGGACAGCGCCCGGAACTCCGACTCATCCCAGCCCACGCCGAGCCCCAGCATCAAGCGGCCACGACTGAGCTGGTCGAGATCAGCTGCCAGCCGGGCCAGATAGGCGGGGTTGCGGTAGAAGGCGCACAGGACGACCGACCCAAGCATCACCCGCTCGGTGTGCTGGGAGATGCCGCCGAGGACGGTGAAGGGATCGGAGACACGCGCCGGGTGGTCCCCCAGAAAGAAGGCGTCGAAACCGAGCCGCTCGACGAGCTGGGCGATCGCGATAAGCTCCGGAATTGGGTCAGCGCTACCACGCCGCTGGAAGGTCTGGATCCCAAACCGTACGCCCTCGTCTGCCTGCGCTACCCACGGATGCCGCGCCATCCAGGCTCCTTCTTGCTGTCTGCGTCATCGACGGCGCATTCTAGCGCGGAATCGGGGGATTGCGGCCCTTCCGGAACCTGGCTGTCATCCCGACCGGAGGCTCCGCGAAGTGGAGGGATCCCAACCTCAGACGAGCGCATGGACTCGACCCTATGCAAAGCTCTCGACTGTGCTACATCACGCGAAGGGATGACATCGAAGAGAGCGCTGCTGCGGGTCTCGTTCCGGGTTCGCGCCTCGTTGGGATCCCTCCACTTCGCGGAGCCTCCGGTCGGGATGACAGCCCTGGTACGGGGAGGTTCGGGCCAGCCAAGCAGCCGCTACGCCGCCAACCCCGGCAGGTATTTCTCCGTCAGATCGTCAATGTGATACTGGAAGTGGCCGGCGAGGATGTAGATGAGCGCCCGGACGCTGACCTCGATACCGCTCGCGACACCCTGGCGCAGTGACGCCTCCGGGGTAATGTGGAGGAAGGCGATCAGGTTGGCCTGGCGGAGCAGGCGCAGCTCTTCGAGCATCTCCGGCAGATCCCACTCGTCGAAATGGGCTTCTCGGACGCAGTCGTCCTGTTCCATGCTCGGCAGTTCGCCGGCAGTGCCGCGCGAGAATGCGAAGACGCGGTAGGCGAAGGTGCGTTCGGCGTCGACGATGTGGCCAACGACCTCCTTGATGCTCCACTCGCCCGGCGCAAAGCTGAAGCGGGCCTGCGCGTCCGACAAGCCACCGAGCAGCTCGTCGAGCTCATCCGCCTGGGCGGCCAGCAACTCCAACACATCACCATCCGGCACCCGGTTGACGTAATCACCGTAATAAGAGGAGTATTCGTTGCTTTCCGGCCGCTCGATCACCGTTGCCATGCTCATCCCGCCCTCGCCTTGTACACCCTGGAGCCACCTGCTTACGAGCCGCAGTGTAACCCGGCAGCGCGAGGCGGTTGTGAGCTCGTGCGTGCGCCGATGCCGGGCCGCTTGCCTGAGCGGGGGCGCATGGCGCATACTTGGTGTTGCTGTGGCGCGTATCGGCGTCTGTCGGTACGCGTGATGCGGCGCTCAATGCCGGAGAGCACCTGTCCGGCACTTGTCTTAACAGGAGGTTCGTCGTTCTTGGACGGTAGTCAATCCAGCTTATCCGACCCCGCTGGTAGATGGCGCCGGCTGTCGGGAGACCGAGGAATGGCGCGCCGCTTGAAGATGCGCCGCTAACTCCCTCAATTCCCGTTCTCCTCACGCCAGTGAGGCGCCAGCCGCGGAGTCATGCAACCAAAGCTGCATGCAGACGGAACGGGAGTTTCACAATGGTCAGGTTTCTCAGGAACCGTGGCAACAAGCCACGGCAAGATGAGGTCGTGCGCCGCGGGGTTATCACCCTGGACGGTCCGCGCGAAGAGCTGTGCGTCGACGACAAGCGCGTGCAGCAGGAGATCCGCAAGCTGATGCGCGATCAGGAGCCCGGTCGCTACCGGGTGCAGGTCCGCCGGCGGGTCGTGCGCCCTTAGCCTATGACGGTCAACCAAGCGGATATCAGCCGCGGCATCGAAGCGCTGCAGATCGGTAAGCTGCCGGTCTGCATACATGCGTCGCTCGGGTCGTTCGGCTACGTCGAGGGTGGCGCTGACGCCATCCTCGATGCGTTTTTGGAGGCAGGCTGCACGGTTGTCGTTCCAAGCTTCAACTACGCCAACGAGCTGCCGACACCGCCCGACCGCAGGCTTGAGCGCAACGGTTGGGACGAAGCCGACGATCTCTATACTGACGATGAGACACTATCGCCCTACGACCCGAGCTCGAACCGGATTACCGCCGCGGATATGGGTGCCATACCGACCGCGCTGATCAACCGGCCCAACCGCCGACGCGGAGCGCATCCGATCGACTCGTTCAGCGGGATCGGACCGTTGAGCGCGGACATCATCGGAAGACAAACACCGCGCAATGTCTATGGTCCCGTGCGGGCCTGTGGCGAGGGTGGCGGCTACGTGTTGCTTATGGGCGTCAGACTTGACCGGATGACGCTGCTCCACACGGCCGAGCAGGATGCCGGTCGCGCGCTGTTCCGTCGCTGGGCGGTAGGAGCGGACGGCGAGTTGACCGAGACACTTGTCGGTGGCTGCTCGGAAGGGTTCCATGCCTTCGAACCGGTAATCGGCCAGCTCGCTCAGGAGACGACGGTTGGCGAGAGCCGCTGGCGAGCGTTCCCTATCCAGGCGACGCTGTCGGTCGCCGCCGCTGCGATCCGGACAAACCCCAAGATCACGCATTGTGGCGCGGATGATTGCGACAACTGCAACGACGCCGTCCGCGGCGGCCCGGTTACCGCCTAATCCTCCGACCGGGCACACATGCGACCAACCACAGACGAGTTGCTAGACCGGCCTTCGAGGGAACTGGCCAACAAACAAGCATGTCATTTCGACCGAAGTGGAGAAATCTCAGCGTCATGCCACTCAGATGCCGGGCTGAGATTTCCCACGCCCGCGAGCGAGTACCCGACTGCGCTCCGGGCGAGATGACAACCGATGTGGTGTAGCAATCTGGAGTTGGGTCTAGCTCCGCGCATCCTCCGCCAGTAGCTGAGCCAGATTCTCGCCACCGGCTTCCATGACACGATCATGACTGCGCTCCATCCGCCGGCGCAGAAACGGTATCTGACTGAGCCGGCGCAGCACCGGATTGGCAGGCTCGACATCCCAGATGTAGGTCACTTTCGTCGAGCTGCCCCGGGCGTGCAACCACCAGACGCCGGTTCCGACCAGGTCACCGGTCGATGCCAGGTGGATCGAGCGCGGCTGTTGGATATCGACGACCGTCGTCTCCAGGTCGAAGCGCAGCCCGAAGTCACCACGCACGCGATACCGGCTAACGGTGCCGATGCCGCCATCGCCGTCAACTTCGGCGCGCTCGAAGCCGGGCCACCAGTCGGGGAAGGTCACAGGGTCGGTCAGCCGCGCCCAGACTGCATCGATCGTCGCGTCGAACTCCCAGTTGGTCACGAGATGAAAGCGTTGTGCCGCGCTACGTTCGCTGGTCTCCCACGTCTGGGCCGTCAGATTGCTCTTCATACTTCCTCCAGTAGCTTCCGCAAGCGCCGCAAGCCGCCCCTCACGCGCGTCTTGACCGTTCCGAGCGGGATGCCGAGCCGGGTGGCCATCTGGCTCTGGCTCAGACCTTCAAAGTAGGCCAGCTCAATCAGCTGAAGCTGCTCGACGGGGAGCTGCCGCAACGCCGCCCGGACCCGCTCGGCATCCTGGCGTTGGAAGATCGTCTCCGGCGGGGCGTCGTCAGCCGGCCCGAGCATCAGCTCGAAGACGACCGGATCGCCCGGCATGACCTCGCGACGGTAGCGGCGCAGGGTGTCGATCGCCCGGTTGCGCGCGACGCGGTAGAACCAGGGCGCGAAGCGGCCAACCGCTGGGTCGAAGCGCTCCGCGTGCGTCCAGAGCGTGATGAAGACCTCCTGGGTCACATCCTCGGCCCGGCCGGTGTCCCGGAGGATCGACAGGGCGATGGAATAGACCGTGCGGCCGTGGAGGTCGTAGAGCTCCGCCAGCGCCTCGCGGTCGCCACTCTGCAGCCGCGCGACGAGCGCCCGGTCGCGCTGCCCCTCGGCCGCGTCGCGCCGCCGGGTCTCAGCGCGAGCGTCGTCATTCAAACCTGCCGTCACGGCAGGCCGTCGCGCTGGCGTTGGCTCGGGCTGTGTCCTGGAAATGGAATGAAGCTGGAGAGACCTGAGCGGTCCAGTCGTTGCCAGTGGCTGCGCGCTCATCGCCGCACCTGCGCTTCCCTCGGTCATTGCCGGCCGGCAGCCGTCGAGACAGGTGTCGCGGTGGAGCGGACCGGCGCGTCGCTATCGTGTTCGATGTCTCCATCGTGATAGCGAGCGCCGGAGTGAACCAGCCCAAAGAGTGTTCAGTTTCTGCTCATTCAAGCGTCGGACAGGGGCAAGCGGACGCCATCCGGGCCGGAAACAGACGCTAGATGGGCTGCGGTGAAGCCTGACCCCTGGGATCTCCGTGAGTCGCCAGGCTAGTGTCCGCGCACCTTCGTCAGGCGCACGCGAACCGCTGCCGAGTAGTTGGCGGCAAAACCGTCCGGGTCGGAACCGAGACGGGCGATACCATCGCGATACTTCTCGATGAAAGCCTCGACGGCGGTCGCGGGCGGCGCCGCGGTATCCTCGCGGGCCTCGCCGTCGAACTGGACGATGTTCCCGCCTGTCCCGTCGGAGTCGAAGTTGAGCGACACTTTCGGGTGCGCGGCGATATTGCGGAGCTTGGGTGTATCCGGGCGGCTATAGATCAGTACCTCTTCCTCGCCGTCCCAGAGGAACCAGACCGGCACGGACAGCGGCTGGCCGCCGGGCGTCACTGTCGTCAGCCAGATGATTGGCTCGGCTTCCAAGCGGCTGGCAACGCGCTGACCATAGGGCGTCGAGCGGTCGAAGAATGACATCTGATCTCCAGTTCGGTCTCAAGCGAGCGTATTGGGACGGTCACATTCTACCGGGCGCGTCCGGGCAGCCGATCAGGTACCGTTGCGGCGTGTGACGCAGGTTAGCAGTGTAGACCCGGCGCTAGATGTCGGGGCGCTATGGAAAGAAGCAGCAGCGAAGGGAATCCGGACCCATTGCACACGCTCGAAGCGACTGCCGAGATCGACGCCAGTCCCGAGGCGATCTGGCGCATTGTGCTGGCCTACGAACGCTGGCCGGAGTGGTCGCCACTCTTCCAGCTGGTCGAGCCGGAGACGCCGGAGATCGGGCTCAACGGGGAGTGGAAGCTCAACGGCTTTCTCGGCCGCATTCCCTACACGGGTACCTTCCACCAGGTCGGCCACCGGCCACTGGAAGCCTTCGCCTTCGCCTCGATCAGCCTCTCGCCACCGTACGACTTCATCCGCCACACGGTACTACTGAAGCGCAACGGCCCGGTTCCGTTGGTCACATGGCGGATTGAGTACCGCATGTCCGGCGGCCCCGGCGGCTGGATCGTCGACCGGCTCCTCGTGCGTAGGAACGCGACGACTATTGCCAGCAAGCAACTCTCAGCGCTTTGCGATAGCCTAGATCCTAAAGATGAACATCCGTAGGGTCGCCAAAGGAGTGCACAGTTGGCTTCATCTCGCTGTTCCAATCCACTGTATCCTGAGTTTGTCGAAGATGAGATTTACGTACGGCGCGAGATTCACGATCAGTATGGAGGACAACGCCAAGGTGGGATAAGCACTCCGGCATCGATACCAGCCATCTTCATCTTTACTGGAGCCACTGGTCAAGAGCATGGATATGGCTACGATCGCTGGGAGGATAATAAGACATTTCATTACACTGGCGAGGGGCAACCTGAACACGGCGACATGACATTTGTGCGCGGTAACAAAGCCATCAATGACCACACCGAAACCGGCAGGCGAGTCTATCTCTTCGAGATACTCCCCAAGGCGTCAACAACCCGCGGCAAGGTCCGCTTTCGATGTGAACTCCAGCTCAGCTCGCATCACATCCACAAACGAGACTCGATGGGTAATTCACGTAAAGTCATAGTGTTTGAATTTCAACGTCGACCGTAGTCATCTTCGGTCTAGCGCGTCGTAGCCGGCCTGGGTGATGACGAATTCGCGGCCGACGTCGGGGCCGCGACGGTGGAAGACGCCGGTGAGGACACGGATGAGGCCCTCGCGGACGAGGCGC
>JAUIIK010000027.1 GCA_030431755.1 Chloroflexia bacterium | reverse complement strand
TTTGCGCCGGTGGTGCTGTTGGCGATGATCGTGTTCTGAAACTCGACGGTGCTGAATATTTCCCTGCGGATGCCGCCGCCGATGCCACCGGCCGAATTGTCGCTGAGCGTGCCGTGCTCGATGGTGACGGAGCCACGCTGAGTGGTCGTGCCGGCCTCGCTATAGATACCGCCGCCATCGTCGCCCGCAGTGTTGCCGCTCAGAGTGCTGTTCGTGATGCTTATGGCGCCGCGTTTGCTACTGAAGATGCCGCCGCCATCGTCGCCAGCGGTGTTGCCGCTGAGTGTGCTGCGGGTGATCGTGATGGTGCCCCGCTCGTCGTTGTGAATCGCGCCGCCGTCCTCTTCAAAGACCGCGCTCGTGCCATCGTCGGCTGAGTTGTCGCTGATCGTGCTGGTGGTGATCGTGATTGTGCCGTTATTGTTGTTGAAGATACCGCCACCCTGAAGATTCGCGCTGTTTCCGTCGACCGTGCTGTCGATGATCGACAGCGTGGCGCCGGTGCCGCCGCCGACAATTCCTCCGCCAGACCCAACCGGCTGGCTCACTGCGTTGACGCCGACCGCCATGTTGTTGAGGATGTTGACGTTTGTCAGGACCGCCGTGGTGGCCGACGTGCTGTAGATACCGCCACCCGACCGGGCAGTGTTGCCGCTGACGGTGCTGTCCTCCACTGAAGTGCTGCCGCTGACCCTCGTATAGATCGCGCCTCCGGAGAGGATCGATGTGTTGCCGCTGAAGGTGCTGCCGGTCACGTCGAGCGTGCCGCCGGTATTGATGCCGCCGCCTTCGCGGTCGGCTGTGTTACCGCTGACGGTGCTGTCAGTCAGCGTGACTGCTCCGCCATTGTTGTAGAGCGCGCCGCCGTGACCTGTCTGGCTGAGACTCCCGGATGCGGAGTTGCCGCTGAGCGTACTGCCACTGATCGTAACGACGCCGCCCAGCGTGTAAATCCCGCCGCCGTTGCCGGTGTTGTTCGTGTTCGTGCTCGTTGCGGAACTGCTGCTGACGGTGGCGTTGATCAACGTAAGCGTGCCGCCGTTGTTGTAGATCGCGCCGCCATTTCTGGTATCGGTCGAGCCAATGGCGTTGCCCCCGGTCAAGGTGATGTTGCTCAGCTCCAACGCGATACTGTCATTGACGGAGAAGAGCCGCGTCTGGTCCTGTCCATCGAGCGTGATCATCCCGCCGCCGTCGATCTGTGTGTCGGTTGCGATGACCTTCTCGCTCGTTAGATTGATCGTGACTGGACCTGCGCCGCAGTTGAAGATCACTGGGCCGCCACCGGCAAGCGCTGTGTCCAGTGCGCTCTCGACGCAACTCCCGGCTGTGCCGTCTCCGACGACACCAGCGGCTACGGCCGGACTGGCTGGGCTCAAGCTGACCAGGGCGGTCAGGATCGTGGCAATCGCAACTACACGCACTACGATCTGCAATGTCTACACTCCTCTGAACATCCGACTTCGGCGCGTAGAGATTGTACAAGCGATATCGTTCGCGCCTGTGTCGCAAGCGAACGCGAATGCCCAAATGTCGGCTGCGCGAGGCCCGACAGGCTGGAATCTTCTTGTGTCGGATGTCATGAGAGCCGTACGCGGCGCAGCCGTCGCTACACGAGCTGCATCGCGTGGCCTCCGGATGGCTACAGCTCTCGGTTGTGTGCAAACTGCAGATGCCCCGCGAGGCAATCAACTACTGGCGATGAAGTGCTGGCAGATCTCGGTCACCGTTCGCACGTGCTTATCTGGGGCACTGGCGTCATCTTAGCGGCTCCCATCCTATGCGCCGGGCACCACACCCGCGCGTTCGCGCGCGTTCGTAGGAATTGCACCCCTGACTTCCAAAGACAATGCGAAGGCCACCGGTCCATGTATGGGCACAGAAGCGGAGTGGACCATTATCCGAGACGATGTGTGCCAATCTGGCACCGAAACAGCTTGCCGGCGCTGATTGTCTTTTCGCTCGTCAACGGGATCGTGTGGAAGCCCCCGCAATTGAAGGTCACCAACCCACCGTCCGCGAGCGCCGCGTTCAGTGTTGTTTCCGTGCAGCTACCGGCCGTCTCGGTCCCGACCACTCTGGCTGCAACAGCCGGTTGAGCCGGGCTCAGCACGAAAAGTCCCGCCAAAATCACTACGGTAGCCACGACACGCCAGACTTGTCCCATAAGGGCAACCACTTTCCCGGATCATCGCCGCCTGACCAGTGCAGACATCTAACGGCCCTGTCGCACTGCGGCGGACTGCTTACGGCTATTTCTGTTCGATTAGCGAGACATACTGGGCCTTGCCGGCTATCCAGCACCGTGCACCAGCAGGGATGATGACAGCAACCCTGCACAAAGTACGTATATAAGTCGGTCGCCATCGAGTCCCTACTCAGTTTTCTACCTTGGGTTCGCTCTTGGGGCGTACACGGAAGGAGCCGCCAGTAGCGGCGGCTCCTCGTTGCGGTCCTGAAGATTAGAGCTTGCTGCTTCGCTCGGTCGCTCCGGAGCTAGAGCACTGGATGCGTTACCGCGCCCTCCGAGGCGGACGAAACGAGCGCCGCGTACTTGGCCATGATGCCGGTCTGGTAGCGCGGTTCCGGCGCAGACCAGGCGGCGAAGCGCTGACCGATCTCTTCTTCGGTCAGGTCGACGGTTAGCTCACGGGTGTCGACGTCGATGGTGATCGTGTCGCCGTCCTGGATGATCGCTATTGGTCCGCCGACTGCGGCTTCCGGGGCGACGTGGCCGATCATGAAGCCACGGGTAGCGCCGCTGAAGCGCCCGTCGGTCAACAGAGCGACCGTTTCCCCCAGTCCCTCGCCGACAATCGCGGCGGTCACACCGAGCATCTCGCGCATGCCGGGGCCGCCCTTTGGCCCTTCGTAACGAATGACCATGACGTCGCCATCGTTGATCTGGCCGGTGATGACAGCTTGCATGGCGTCCTCTTCGCGCTCGAAGACGCGGGCCGGGCCCTGATGCCGGCTGCGGTCCGCGCCGGAAACCTTGATGACCCCACCTTCCGGCGCGAGGTTGCCCTTGAGCACGAGCAGACCGCCGGTCTGGCTCTTAGCTGTCTCGCGGGTCAAGATGACCTGCTGTCCGGGTGTCTCGACGGCGGAGGCGCTCTCCTCGGCCAGCGTCTTGCCGGTTGGGGTGAGCTGGTTGCCGTCGATCATGCCTTCTTCTATAAGCCGCTTGGTGATGAGCTCTATGCCGCCGGCATTGTAGACATCGACGGCGGTGTACTTGCCGCTCGGTTTCAGGTCGGCGATGACCGGCGTCTGGTCGCTGACCTCGTTGAAGTCGTCGATGCTGAGCGGGATCTCAGCTTCGCGGGCGATCGCCAGCAGATGCAGGATGATGTTTGTCGAGCCACCGGTCGCCGCCGCGCTGACGAAGCTATTCATGATCGACTGACGGGTGACGATATCGCGTGGCCGCAGCCCGGCTTCGAGCTGCTCCATGATCAGCTTGCCAGCCTCGCGGCCGATGATCTCTTTCTTGGGGTCGACGGCCGGCGTTGCTGCCATGCCGGTTGGCGAGAGGCCGAGCACTTCCAGCGCTGTGGCCATCGTGTTGGCGGTGAACTGGCCGCCGCAGGCGCCTTCGCCGGGACAAGCCTGGCGCTCGATCTCCATGAGGTCGGCGTCGCTCATCTTGCCGGCCGCATGGGCGCCGACAGCCTCGAAGACCTCCTGGATCGTGACGTCCTCGCCTTTGAAATGGCCGGGCATGATCGAGCCGCCGTAGACAAGGAAGCCGGGGATGTTGAGCCGCAACAGGGCCATCGCGGCGGCCGGCATCGTCTTGTCGCAGGCGGCGAGGACGATCATGCCGTCGAACATGTGGCCGCGGGCGACGAGCTCGATCGAGTCGGTGACGACTTCGCGGCTGACGAGCGAGGTCTTCATGCCTTCAGTGCCCATGGTGATGCCGTCGCTGATGGCGACCGTGTTGACCTCCATCGGGACGCCACCGGCCTCGCGAATGCCATTCATGACCTGGACGGCCAGGCGGCGGAGGCCGAAGTTGCAAGGCATGGTGCCGATCCAGGAGTGGGCGACGCCGATGACCGGCTTCTTGAAATCTTCGTCGTCGAGCCCGATCGCGCGGAGATAGGACCGCGCCGGCGCCCGGTTGGGCCCGTCGAGGATTGTCCTGCTCCGGTGTCGCACGTCGAAATCGGTTGCCTGCTCGGTGCGTGTCCGAGAATCTGCCATCACACTACTCCTCATATTGACCGCTCCGACGGCCAGTATCCGCGTTCAGTCCCCTATATTGACCGTTTCCCCGCGATCCGGCAAGTATGATTCCGTTGAGCGTTCTGAAATTGGTTCGTCCGCCGCCGTAGGAGGCCCGCATGCCAGTTAACGTCCGGACCTACCGCGCTGATCCGGAGCTTGCCCAGCTCATCGAAGGAGCGGCCCGTGGGGAGTTGGAACTGCAGATAAGCACCGGCGAAGATAGTTACGACGTATACGTCGCTGATGTGGACACGGCGCGCCGTCGGGAGACCAGCCACGAGCAGTTCGCACAGCGCCGAGGTATCTGGACGAATTACGATGTCAAGAAGGTGCGCGCTGCGCTGGCGGCCACCCAGGGCATCTTGGACGGGGTAGACGTGGACGCACTGATCCAACAGATTCGTGATGAACGTCACGATGACCGCTGGGACGCATCTTCCTAACCATGCCGTATCTGGTGGACTCGGACATCGTGATCTACTACTCCAATGAAGCGCCGGAGATCGAGCGGATGCTTGATCGGTTGATGGATGAGGGCGTGGCGATATCCACAGTGACGCTAATGGAGGTGCTTGCGGGAATGTCATCAAGTCCGCGGCCTCTAGAGGCTCGTACCCGCATTGAAGAGTTTGCGCGGGCGGTGCCAGTCGTAGCGTTTGGCGAGGCCGAAGCCAGGCGTTGTGCGATGCTGCGACAAGTATTGCAGCGTCAGGGAATGCGTGTGCGAAGCCGGCTCATGGATCTCATGATCGCCGCGACAGCGCTCGAACACGGCTTGACGCTGGCTACCAACAATCAATCCGATTTTCGGGGTATCCCTGGGCTGCTCATAGAAACGCCGTGAACCTGCTCCGTTACCGAAATCTGTAAGGAAAGCACACCTCGCCGGTCTTACTAGCACGCGGGCCGGGATTCCGGTCCGGGCCGGAAAGGGCGTACACTTGGTCAGTACAGGCATGCAAACGTGCTAGCGAGCCGGGGATCACCGATGGCAATGGCGACGAGCGAGCGCGATCTGACTCGCTTCGATGACGCGCAACTGGTTGGTCTTGCTCAAAATGGTCACCAGGAAGCGTTCGCCGAGCTTTACGACCGCTACTTCGACCGTATCTTCGACTTCCTCTCCCGTATGATGCGCAACCGCGCTGAGGCGGAGGATGTCGCGCAGGATACGTTCATCCGAGCGATCCGTTCGATTGACCGGCTGGAGAGCGGCAACAAGTTCAAGAGCTGGCTCTTCACGATTGCGCGCAACACCGCCCTCAACCGTATCGAGCGTGAGAAGCGCTCCCGGCCGCTCGTCTTTGCAGATGACGACGGCGAAGATGTCGAACTCGATCTGATCGATGCAGACCGTTTTGGGTCGCCCGACGAGGCGGCCCAGGCGGAAGCGATGGCCGCGCTGGTTTGGGAAGCCGCGGCCGGGCTGAGTCCGAAGCAGTATTCACTGCTGGACATGCATCTGCGTCAAGGGCTCGACAGCGCCGAGATAGCCGATGTGCTGGGTGTGACGGCCAACAATGGCTACGTCATGCTCAACCGGCTCCGCGCCGCCGTCGAAGAATCAATCGGAGCCTATATCATGATGAGGGAGGGGCGCAGGCATTGTCCGGAGCTCGATGCCGCGCTAACTGACGCGGGCATCGCCAGCATCTCGCCTGGCGCTCGCCGGTTGGTTCGCCGGCATGTGGCTGCGTGCGAGGTCTGCCAGGAAAAACAAGCTGAGATGGTCTCGCCGACCGCGATCCTCGGCGCGTTCGTGCCGGTGCAAGCCGGGCCGGATATCAAAGCGGCGATTCTCTCGAATGTCATGAACGAATGGCCGGGCAACGCTCCCGTCTCGGACGGCGGCGCATCGGCGGCCCAGGTGACCACGCGCGTGCCGGTGCAGACGATCCCCGTCGCCGCCACTCGAACTGCCTGGTATCTGACGCGGGCGTTTCTCATCGGCGCGGCGCTGGCGACCGTTGGCGTGATCTTGCTGCTGCTGGCGCTCGTCAATCCGTTCGGATCGAGCGAGACCGCCGCCTCGGGCCCGTCGGGCGCGACAGTTACCTTCGCCTCCGAAGCTGGAACACCGATCTCCGGCGTCGAGCTGATCGTCGAGTATGTCGCGCCAGGCAGGGATACGCCTGAGCTGATCCCGGTCACAACCGATGAGAACGGGCGTGTTGATCTGGCCGAGAATGGGCCCGGCACCTACGTCTTGCGGATTCAGTCCCTGCCACCCGAGTACCAGGCGGCCGATGTCAGCCAGGTCTCCGCGTTCACCGTCGACGACGGCGAGCAGCTCGACATAACCGGAGTCTTCAGGATCACGTCGAATTGAGCAAGCGCCGCGCAGGGCGGAGATGAGTTCTACCTTCCGGGCATTAGGGCAATGTGTGGATTTGAGGCGTGTCAGCAATCAGCCGACGCACGGCGCCACGTAGCAGACTCAATAGCATCAATATTGGCATCCCGACGCAGGAGGGATCTCGTTGCGACCGTGCCACGTGCCGGCGGGACAAGACGCTGACAGCAACTCCGTGGCGACGCGGCGCCACGGCCTCGGAACACCGGTGTTGCGCTAGAAGATCCTTCCTGCGTCGGGATGCCAGGTTCGGTGTAGGACGTTCGTAGACGACGGTGCTCGGCGTCGTGCGGCGGAGAGAACGGGCGCAACCTCCCGATACTGCGTCGAACATGATGCATAAGGTGGGAGATGGATTCCACCCTTGCAGCCTGCTCGAAGACCCAGCCGGAATGCGCTGTGGTCTAGTCGGCTACGGCTGGCTGCGGTCGGCGCTCCGTGTCAGGCTGTACCTCGGTCTCGGTTGCCGGGCTGGCGATCACTAGCAGCGAGGGCAGAACCAGGAGTGATGCCAGCAGCGCGAGCAGAATCATGATCGCCGTCAGGATGCCGTAGCTGGCGAACATCGGCATCGGCGCCAGGCCGAGGATCGCGAAGCCGACGATGCTGGAGACAGCCGAGGCGACGAGCGCAGAGCCCGTCCCGGCAGCGGCGCGGCGGACGGCATCGAAGCGCTCGCCGGTCCGCGCCAGCTCCTCGCGAAAGCGCTCGGTCATGTGGATTGAGTAGTCGATGCCGATGCCGATTGAGATCGCGCCGATCGTGGCGGTTACGAAGTTCAACGCGAAGCCGCTCAGCTCCATCACGGCGTAGAGCCAGATGGCTACTAGCCCGACCGGGATGATCGTCACGACGGCGTAACGCACCGACCGGAAGACGATCAGCAACAGAATGAAGGCCCCGGCGCCAGCAAGCGGGATTGCTGTCTGGAGCGAATCGGTCGTCGCGATCAGGGTACGCTCGCGGGTGAAGGGGCTGCCGGTCAAACCGACCCGGTCGATGCCGGGGCTCGCTGCGAGCTCGGCGACCGGCGCTTCGAGCGACTCCCGCGCCGCGGTGACGACGCTCTGCTCACGGGAGCCAGGAATCGAGACGGTGAACAGTGCTTCGTAGCCATTCTCCGAAGGTTCAAGGCCGGTCGCGACCTCGGCCGCGGAATACAGTTGAGTCTGCTCGTCCAGCGGGATGCCTTCGGTCAACGCGTATTGGTAGGCGGCTTCGATGGCCTCGCGGCTGTCGGGCAAGCCGTCGCCATCGGCGTCGATGAGCGCGATACCGGTACTGGCCTCAACCTGGCCGGATGCGTAGTTGTTCGTCGTCAGGAGCGCAAGTGTGGCCAGCAGATTCGGCTCGTTTGTCTCCAACTTCCCATTGCTGTCGTGGGCGAGCAGGTCGTTCGTCTCCAGCGTCTGCTCGAACGCCACGATCTCTGCGACTGTTGCCGGGTCCGTAAGATCGCCATCGATCAGCACATTGCCCGGTTCGCCGCCGCGGTCGCCGATATGCTCGTCAACCTTGTCCAGCCCTACGACGAAGTCCGAGCTGCTATCGAAGAAGTCCTTGACGTCGAAGGTGGCTTCGAGCTGGAGCGCGTAGAACCCCGCGACTGCCGTGAGCGCCGCTGCGACGACCACGACCGCGGCGCGGCCGTGCGCTAGTGTGGCTACGAAGGCCGGCAGGACACCTTCTGCATCGACCGTGCCGGAGCTCTCAACCGGCGCAGTTGTCGAGGCCGCGACATTGCTGCACGTAGCGCGGCGACGAAGGAGCAGCCACGGCGCGACAATCGTGAACAGTACTGACACGAGCAACACGGCGACGCCGATGGGTGGCGCGATGGCGGCGAAGAAGATGACCGCCGCGCCGCTGAATCCGGCGACGAAGAAGCCGCCAACGAGCGTCGTTGTCAACCGCCGGGCGCGGCCAGGCTGTTCGACACGCGCTTCGAGCTCCTCGATGCGTGACAGCGCCAACGGCACGATGAGGCCGAGGACGATGAACGATGAGACCGTGGCAATGGCTGCCGCGATGCCGAACTGGGTGATCGCCTCAATGCCCGAGGCAGTGTTCGAGAGGAACGCAATGCTGTCACTGACGGCGGCCAGGACCAGTGCGCTCATGACGCCGCCAAGGCCGATGGCGAACGCCCGCCGTGGCGGGTAGCCCAGCTGCCGTTCCTCACGGTAGCGGCCGACCGCGTGGACAGCGAAGTCGATGCCGAGCGAGATCATCGCAATCGGCACGATCAGCGAGACGATGAGCCCGCCCTCGAGCCCGAGCAGGTTGCTCCAGCCTTTGAGCCAGAGCATCAGGAAACCCAGTCCCGCGCCGGTCAGCGCGACGGCCCAGTAGGAGCGCATCGCGATGCCGGCGACGATGACGGCTGCGATGACCGTAAAGGTGATGAACTGGCCGGCGATCTGGCCCTCGGCTTCGATCTCGCGATTCTGGTCGATCGCCACGCCCCAGAGCTGGTAGCTCTCCTCGTCACCGCGCAGGACCTCCTGCACATTGAGCGCGAAATCTTCCTTGTCGAGGGTGGTGTCATCGGCAGCCAGCCCGGAGCTGCTCGCGCCGCCGAGCGCTTCGTTGTCGGCCGAAACTCGGACGACCAGCGCTGGCGACGTCCAGATGTCGATCTCCTGCCCCTCGATGGTCACGCGCTCTCGGCTCGCTTCGACCGACAGACTGTCCTGGAGCCCGGCCGACGCCGGATCACTCAAGAGGAAGTGGAGCGCAAGCTTCACCTGCTCGTCGGTCGCTTCAGCCAGGGTGACGCCAAAGGCCGGGTTGGTTGTCAGCACTGCCTGGACTGCGTCGGCCAGCGTGCTGAGACCGACATAGCTGCGACCCGTATCAGGGTCGTAGGTCTCGTAGAGGAAAGAACGCGATGGAAGAGCGTCTGGGGCGAGTTCGCCGGCTGCATCGGCAGCGAGCAGCGCCTGCTCACGTTGGTATAGCTCGTAAAGGGTCGCTTGATCCAGCGCGTCGCCGTCACGTGCTTCAAGGATGTAGCTCGTCGTGAAGTCTGGCGCGACGAAGGTGTTGTCAATCTCGTGCTGGAGATCGAAGACCTCGCCGGAAGGTTCCTGACTGGCGTCTTCGTCGGGCGCCATAGTGACGAGCGGCACGACGAGCAGAGCGCTCACGGCGAGGAAGGCGAAGATCACGTAGCGTGCGTGGTCGTTGAGCCATTCGCTGAACGGCTTGTTGAGTAGTCGACTCATCATAGCTCCAACTTCAATCCTGAACGTCGGTTGAGAAAATGAACATCGTTCAATTCATTGGCACTGTATCGACCTGATACCGAATTGTCAAGCCTGTCTATCCACGTAGTACCGGCCTTGACGACGTCTAGCGCGCGCCGTAGGCTTGCATTGTGGCGTTGTTGAACGATGTTCGGAGGCATAATGACGACGGTCGAACAACCGACAGCCGCTGAGCTTCGGAGAGCGGCGCAGCGTGAGGAGATCCGCGCCGAGATTCTGGCTGCGTCCCGCACGCTCGTGGACCAGGAGGGGCCAAAGGCGCTTACAATGCGAGCCGTCGCCAGGTCCATCGGCTATTCACCAGGCGCGCTCTACGAGTACTTCGACTCGAAACAGGACATCCTCGAGGCGCTCTACTTTCAAGGAACCGAAGGGCTCGAAGGCCGCACGCGGCAGGTGGTCGAAGCTGCCGGCCCGCATGCAAGCACCAGCGACCGTGTCTCGATGGCCGGGCGCGCCTATCGCTCATTTGCGCTCGATCATCCCGACCTCTACCTGTTGATCTTCTCGATGCGTCACACGCGTGAACGCGGCACGGTGGGCCCAGACCACTTGCCCGATGACTCGAGCTTCGGATCGTTGGTCGAGCTGTTGCGCGCCGCACAGCAAAGCGAGGAGATCGGCGGCGGTGAGCCGGAGCATCTGGCGGCGGCACTCTGGTCATTTGTTCACGGTTTCGTGATGCTTGAGATCACAGAGCGGCTTCCGACCCATATCCCGGGCGTGACCGACCGTATCTTTGAGACCGGCTTGGAACTTCTCGGTGAGGGGCTGCGGCCCCGGCCGGAAGCGGCACGCATAGACAAGGACAGACGGTGACGAGTACGCAAGCACAGCGCGGAGCGACCAGCGATACGACTGCCATCCGCGCGGTGATCCAGGTCGTGCAGCTGCACAAGCGCTACGGTGACTTCACGGCTGTCGACCATATCGATCTTGAAGTCGGCGATGACGAGATCTTCGGCATTCTCGGTCCGAACGGCGCCGGCAAGACAACCACGCTCGAAATGATCGAGGGGCTCCGCGAGCCGGACGGCGGCATGATCGAGGTCAATGGCATCGACGCGATCCGCGAGCCCAACCGGGTCAAGCATCTGATCGGCGTCCAGCTCCAGACGACGTCGCTTTTCGACCACCTGACGGTACGCGAGCTGATCGCGCTCTTCGCGGCGCTCTATGACGCCGATACCAGCAGCGAGCGGATTGATCAACTGCTGGCGCTGGTATCGCTCGAGGAGAAGTCGGATGCTCGTGCCAACCAACTCTCCGGCGGTCAGCAGCAACGGCTCTCGATTGCGCTGGCACTGGTCAATGATCCCGAGATCGTCTTTCTCGATGAGCCGACGACGGGCCTCGACCCGCAGGCGCGGCGCAACCTATGGGATGTCATCAGCGGCCTGCGTGCGGCGGGCAAGACGATTGTGCTGACGACGCACTATATGGAGGAAGCCGAGGTGCTCTGTGACCGTGTGGCGATCATGGATACTGGGCGGATCATCGCCTGCGACACGCCGCTGCGGTTGATCCAATCCCTGGAACAGGAAGCGACCATCCGGGCGCGTGTTGCACGCGGGCTCGACCTCGACCAGTTTCGCGAATTGCCCGGAGTCATCGACGCGGAGATCGCCGAGGACCAGCTCTCGATCCGCACCCATGATGTCCAGACGTCATTGACGGCGTTGCTCGCGCTCGCGACGGAGATCGACCTGCGGCTGGACAACCTCGCGACGACGAATGCGAATCTGGAAGATGTCTTTCTCAATCTGACCGGACGGAGCCTGCGGGAATGAAACCGCTGCTGCACATGATTCTCGCGAACTACCGCATGACCGTCCGCAACCGCATGGCGCTCTTCTGGAACCTTGCTTTCCCCATGATTTTCATCGTCTTGTTCGGCTTCCTCTTCTCGACGGATTTCGAGGTCGATATCGGCATCGCCGGGGCTGACACGAATGCAACCAGTGAGGAGATCGCGGGACAGCTGGAGACCATCTCCGCCTTCGACGTTGCGACCGGCACTGCCGACGGCGAATTGCAGGCGCTCGAAGATGGCAACCGCTCGGTCGTCATCGTCTTCGAGCCGGGCGAGCAACCGGAGCAGGTCGCCGCGCAGGTCTACTACGACGAAAGCAACCCGCAGCAGAGCCAGATCGCGCTCAGCGCCGTCCAGCAGTTCCTGGACCAGATCAACCTTGACGCGCTCGATGGACCCCGCACGGTGACGGTCACGACTGCGCCGGTTTCAACAAACGATCTGCGCTACATCGACTTTCTCGTGCCGGGTATTTTGGCGATGTCGATCATGAATTCCGGGCTCATCGGACTGGCCTCGGCCTTCGTGACCTACCGTGAAAAGGGCATCCTGCGCCGGATCAAGGCGACGCCCTTCCCGTTGTCCCAGTTCATCGTTGCTCGTATCGCCAGCCAGCTGACGATCGCGCTCGCCCAGGCTGTCGTTCTGATCGGCCTCGCCAAGCTGCTCTTCGACCTGCGGATCGACGGCAACCTGATCAACGTCTTCATTATGGTCATCATCGGTTCGACGGCGTTCCTGTCGCTCGGCTTCGTCATCTCCTCCTTCGCCAAGAATCAGGAGGCGGCCGACGCGCTGGCCAATGCCTTCGCCTTTCCGATGCTTTTCCTGGCCGGCGTCTTTTTCCCGGTCGACAGCGCCCCGGCCTGGCTCCAGCCGATCACCCGCGCGATGCCGCTGCGGTATCTCGCCGACGCCATGCGCGATCTGATGGTGCGGGGTGCGACGTTGCCCGACGAGTGGTTCAACATCCTGATCATGGTCGTGACCGCCACCGTTGGCCTGCTGCTCTCGCTACGCCTCTTCAAGTGGGAGGCGTCGACAGCCTGACCGGGATAGCAGGGAGGCGGCGTGCGGCGAGTGGGTCCTGGCGTGATGGAAACGGCGGCAGGCATACGACGTGGCGGGCTGTCCCCCGTCGAAGTTACGCAGCAGTTCCTGGCGCGCATCGAACGCCTTGAACCGCGGTTGCATGCATTCATCACCATCACCGCCGAACAGGCGTTGGAAGACGCGGCGCAGGCCGAGCAGGAACTTGCGCGGGGCCACCTTCGAGGTCCGCTACATGGCGTGCCGCTTGCGTTCAAAGACGTATTCGATGTCTCCGGTCTACCGACGACCGGAGGTTCGACCGTCTACCGAGATCGTGTGGCGGCGCTGGATGCGACGGTAGTGCGGCGATTGCGTGAAGCCGGGGCGATCTTGCTCGGCAAGACGAATCTGGATGAGTTGGCCTTCGGTGGGCCGGAGAACCCACATTACCCGCCAGCGCGCAATTCGTGGGATGTTCAGCGTGTACCGGGTGGGTCGAGCGGCGGATCGGCCGTTGCGGTCGTGGCGGGCATGGTGGCTGGCGCACTTGGGACGGATACGGCCGGGAGTATTCGGCTGCCCGCGTCGTTCTGTGGCGTCGTTGGCCTGAAGCCGACCTTTGGGCGAGTCAGCAAGGCGGGCGTAATGCCGCTCGCTTCGTCCTTCGACCACGTCGGTACGCTGACACAGAACGTCGAAGATACGGCGCTGCTGCTAGGGGTGATTGCCGGCTACGATCCCGCCGATGCAGCGACGGTTCCGGTGGCTGTGCCCGACTACGCCGGAGAACTGTCGAGCGATGTGCATGGTCTACGTGCTGGCGTGCTGCGACCCTTCTTCTTCGATCTGCTCGAAGATGATGTGCGCGCGTCTGTCGAAGAGGCACTCGACGTCCTGCGAGATCTCGGCGTCGAAGTGCAGGACGACGAACGTCCGCTACCAATCGACAGGGCGGACGGCCTCGGGCCCTGGATCTTGACAGAAGCGGCTCACTATCATGCTGATATGCTCGCTGCACGACCCGAGGACTTCGGCGAGGATGTGCTCCAAAACCTGAGGCAGCCAGTCATCGATGGTCGCACGCTCGTCGAAGGCCGGCGGGCTATGCAGGCCCTGGCTGAGGAACTGCGTCAGCGGCTCGAAGCGGTGGATGTCTTTGTCACGCCAAGCACCCCGCTTGTCGCACCATTGCGCGGCCAGGAGACGGTTGAGCTCGCCGGCCAGCGGATCGACTTCCGCAAGGCATTCGTGCGCTGCCTGTCACTCTTCAGTGCGGCCCATCTGCCGGCGCTCTCGGTGCCATGCGGATTCGATCGTCGAGGCCTCCCGATCGGGCTCCAGATCGTCGGCCGCCCATTTGACGAGCAGACGATGCTCGACATCGGACACGCATACGAACGAGCGGCCGGCTGGCAGCTTGCACCGAGCGGCCACTGTCGTTGATGTTGCCTCAGGTCCGACGCGGAACGGGACACCAGACCGCCAGACACCAAGACGCGGCTGCTGGATCGGTACTCAGACCCGGAAACGTGGGTCGAGGCGGTCGCGCAGGGCGTCGCCGGTGAGGTTGACAACCAGCACGGCGAGCATGATCGCTGCACCCGGCGCGATTACCTGCCAGGGGTGTGATTGCAGGTAGGTGCGCGATTCGCTGACCATCGCGCCCCACTCAGGGGTGGGCGGTTGAATGCCGAGTCCCAGAAATGACAGTGCGGCGAGGTTGAGCATGATGAAGCCCAGGTTCGCCGTCGCGAGGACGAGCACCGGCCCCACGATGTTTGGAAGCACGTGCCGGAAGAGCAGGCGCGAACGGCTAGCGCCCAGCGCTCTTGCGCCTTCAATGTATTCCCGCGAGAGTTCAGTGAGGATCACGCCGCGATAGAGACGTGCGTACCAGGGCCATCCTGATAGTGACAGAGCGAAGAGCAGATTGCGAAACGATGGGCCAAGAATCGAGGTGAGCGCCAGGGCGATGACGAGGCCGGGTACTGCCAGCAGCGCTTCGAGCAAGCGCCCAATGGTGATGTCAACGGTGCGGCCGGTGGTTGCGAGCATCGCGACGGCGAGGCCAACGAGATTAACCGTGAGCGAGACCAGACACGCGCCGAGCAACGTCCAGCGCGCGCCGGTCAGGAGCCGGGCCAGGATGTCGCGGCCGTAGAGGTCTGTCCCGGCCGGGTGGGATAGCGATGGATTTTGCAGGCGCTCGAGCGGATTGTTCGCGAGCGGATCAGTTGACCAGACGACGGGACCGATGAGCGCGATCATCGCAAGCACAAGCGCTGCCAGGACCGCGCTGCTACCGAGCAGGCTGTGGCGTCGCAAACGGCCGGAGTAGGTGGACGCGCGCGCAAGCATCTCAGACCGCGCGTTGACGCGGGTCAATGAGGGCGATGATGATATCGGCCGCGAGGTTCGCCAGCGCGAAGGCAATGCCGGTGGCCACGGCAAAGCCGACGACGACCGGAGTGTCGCGGAGCAATGCGCTATCGACGGCCAGTCGGCCGATGCCCGGCCAGGCGAAGACATACTCGACGACCGCCGCGCCGCTCAACAGCCCGGCCAGCTCCAGGCTGAGGAGGGGCGTGATCTGGACCAGCACATTTGGCAGCGCGTGTCTTAGCGCAATAGCGGATTCACGTAGCCCCTTCATGCGCGCGACGTTGATGAAGTCGCTTGAGAGCACATCGAGCGCCGACGCACGCGTGAGGCGCGTGAGGATCGAGATGAACGGCAGCGCCACGACGAGGGCCGGCAGGATGATGCCGCGCGGCGTGACGGATCCGAAGACCGGCAACCACCCGAGCCGCGCGCCAAAGAGGTAGGTCAGCATCAACGCCACCCAGAAGCCGGGCGCGGCGGCCCCAAACACGGCGATGAATTGCGCGGCTCGGTCGATACTCGTACCGTGCCGGAATGCCGCGAAGATGCCGAGGGGTATCGCCACAGTCGCGCTGATCAACGTGGCCGCCGCCGCCAGCGCCAGCGTCGCCGGCAGCCGTTCCAGGTACATCCGGCTCACCGGTTCATAGGTGCGGTACGAGCGACCCAGGTCGCCCTGGGCCGCTCCCGCCAACCAGGTGACATAGCGTGTTGCTATGGGTTGGTCCAGCTTGAGCTCGGCGCGTTTCGCGGCGACGGCTTCGGGTGGCGCCGGCGAGAGCCCGCTTGCTTCGACGAGCAAGCGGGCCGGATCGCCGGGTGCGAGCGAGTGCAGGCCGAATGCGAGAACGGAGATGGCCACCAACATCGGTATGATCGCCGCTATGCGCATGATCAGCAGGCGGGCCATCCCCGGTTCTCTCTAGCTGCCGCTCGATGCCGGCCGTAAGGTCTCATCTATCTGGTAAAGATCATTCGGGTGGAGTGTGAATGGCGCAACCGCATCCGTTCTATAGGCCACGATGCGCGGCGCTGATATGAGATAGGTGTTTGCGAAGTCCGCGGCGACGATCTCTTGCGCTTCGATGATGAGCGCTTCACGGGCGCTCTCGTCTCGCTCGGTCTGCAACTCCGTCATGATCTCATTGAGCCGGGCGTTCGAGTAGCCACCGTAGTTGTAGATCGCGACATCGATCAGCGTGACATTGAAGGCATAGCGCGGATCGCCAATAGGCACCAGGTTCACCGAGAACATGCCTGCGTCGAAGGCTGGATCGGAGAGCGAGGCGACGATATCTTCACTCTGTTCGATGGTGATGTCGAAGCCCAGCTGGCCAAGCTGATCCTGGATCGAGACAGCGATGACCGGCAGCTCCGGTCTGCTTGCATAGGTCAGAAGCGTGAGTTCCAGAGGTTCGCCATCTTTCTCGCGAACGCCGTTGTCACCGACGGTCCACCCGGCCTCGTCCAGCACGCTGGCGGCCCGCTCCAGATCGAGGGTCAGCGGATCGATGGTCGGCAGCCCGAGACCTTCCGCGAACGGCCCCCAGGTGGGCGTGCCTCGCCCGGACAGGGCAATCTCGTTGAGAATGTCACGATCAATCGCGATAGAGAAGGCTTCCCGCACCGCCGGGTCGTTGAACGGCGGTGTCTGGTGGTTGAGGATGATGTAGTGCACGCGGGTCGACGGTGTCGTGACTACCTCGATGCCGGCTCCGGGGTTGCTGGCAAGCTCCGCCGGGACCTGGTTGACCAGATCAACCTCACCGGACTGCAAGGCGAGCATGCGCGCGTTCGCATCCCGGACCAGCTTGACCTCGACCGCGGCAAAGGGCGGCGGCCCGGCCCAATGATCCGGGTACGCTTCGAGCCGCATCTCGGTATCGGGCGTGTGGTCGACCGGCTGGTAGGGCCCAGTGTACTGGTAGCCGCTGAAGGCTGACTCGTCGGGCACGGTGATGAGGAGGTGGAACGTCGCGAGGTTGTTTGGAAGCGCTGGAGTGGCCTCGGGGAGCCGCAGCTCGACGGTGCGCTCGTCGATAGCTTCAAGCTCGACTGCCGCGTCAAGATACTGGGGCGCTGACGGGATGTTCTCCAACGACCACGCAAGCGATGCGACGACAGCCGCAGCGTCGACTGGATCGCCATTCCAGAATGTGGCGTTGTCACGGAGAGTAATCGTCCAGACGGTATCGTCCTCGCTCGTGATCGACTCTGCCAGCCACGGCTCGACTTGCTGGTCTGCCGAGATGCGCGTCAATGTCTCGGCCAGGCCGAACTGCACGATGCTGTAGCCGTCCTCGAGCGGCTGGAGTGTTGCCGGCACGAAGCTGCCCGCGATACGCAATTCGCCGCTCGATGTGCTGACGACCTCGGTTGCTTCCCCGGTTTCCGTCGCGTGGTCTTCCGCCGCTGCTGTTGGCGACTCACCGTTGCCAATGTTTTCACTATCATCGTCGTCGCCGCAGGCAACAAGCGTGCCCGTCAACACGACGGCGAGGATCAATAGCCAGCTACGCACGTTCATTCTCCCATTCCTCATTGTTGGAGCATACGGTCATGTTCTTATTGATACATAGTATCAATAATGTCAAGCACTCGCGGCCCGGCGGATCTTGTGATCTGCTACACCCGGCTGCGTGGATGGGATTATGATGTAGTGGGCAGTTCTCTCCGCCCGATGGCTCCGGCCCTTGTGGTAAGTAGATAGATCAATGCGATGATTCGTGCGACGGTGCTCTGTGAGAATTCGGTCTATGGCAACACCGGCGCGCTTGCCGAGCATGGCTGGTCGGTCTGGATCGAGACGGAGCAGGGAGCGTATCTCTTCGACACCGGGCAGTCGACTGCATTCCTGAACAATGCACGGCTCTTCGGGGTGCCGCTGGCGGATGCCCGGGCGATCCTGATCAGCCACCACCACGCCGACCACACCGGCGGCTTGCTGAACGCGATTCAGACGCTGCGGGTGGGCGCGGAACGCAATGCAGTGCCTGTCCACGCCCACCCGCATCTCTTCAAGCAGAGCTTTTCCAAGCGCGGCGAGGATCTCGCCTACATCGGCGTGCCGCACAATCGGCCAGCACTCGAGACCGCCGGCGCGAGCTTCCAGCTGGAGGCCGGTTGGACCGAGATCGCGCCCGGCCTGGCGATGACCGGCGAAGTGCCGCGTGTGACCGACTTCGAGTTCGGCGATCAGGATCTGCATCACATCGACGAAAGCGGCAAGCTCGTCGTCGATCCGATCCGCGATGATCAGACCGTTGTCATCGACACACCGGAGGGCTTGTTCGTGGTCCTCGGCTGTTCGCATGCCGGGTTGATCAACATTCTGACCTATATCCGTGAGCAGACTGGCAAGAGCCGTTTCCACACCGTGATGGGCGGCACGCATCTCGGCCCGGTCAGCGATGAGCAGGTCGATGGGACGATTGCCGCGCTCCATGAGTTCGACATCGGGCGCATCGGCGTCTCCCACTGCACCGGCCCGCGGGTCGCCGCCCGTCTGGCACACGAGTTCGGGGAGCGCTTCTTCTTCTGCAGCGTCGGCACGGTCGTCGAGGTCTAGCCGCGGATCCTCGAATTGCGATTGAACTCGGGATCAAGAGCCCATGCCGCCTCCCACGTCACCTCGACCGGAGCGGAGGCTTTGCGGCACGCAGACGAACACCGGTGGCTCGCTGCGCTGAAATCTCTTGCGCCCGTAAGCGGGTCCAGGCGACAGCTTCGATCGAACTGACACGCTTGTATGCTGGTCTGTTCCTGTCAAATCAGACTTACATCAGCAGTTAGAGCGCGTGCAGCGTCGTCGGGGTTAGCGTGTCGTCCGTTGGTCGACGGCGTTGAAGGCGTTGGTGTGGTTGCGAGACGAGTTGGCGCGCAGTTCCAGCCCTGGTTGGATTGAAGCGGCGGCAGTCAGGTACACGACATCCAGTACCAATGCTCGCGCATCTTCACGATGGTGAGCGCTGTCTCGCCGTTGAAGCAGCTCTCCGGACGGTCTGGCCCCGACCGGTACAAGTACCCCTCGTAGTTGTCGAGGATGCCGTGATATGTGAAGAAGAAAACGAGTGTTTCTCCCTCCCGTTCGTCGTACAGCACCTCGCCGTGACCACGGGAAAGGATGCGTCTCCCATTTCCGAGGTAGATGAGGCTATCGCAGCACTCTACATTCGGCTGTAGCTCGCTGGCCTCGATCTCCTCAACGACAGTCTGTCGCCTGCCATAGAGGATGTTGAACTCCGCTCGATAGAACCACTCGTTGACCGGCAAATACCAGAATGCGACCAGGCCCAGGGCCAGGATCACCAGCGGCAACGGGGCCAGGATGTTGCGTTGCCAGATGTCAAGGATCAAGCTAGCGACGCCACTCAGGGCAGTGCCAACGAGTATGACCGGCATCACGAGCACGATATACACAACGAGAAATGGCGTAATGAGGTTGGCAAGCTCAACGGTCCAGATGGGGAACGTGAGGACGGTCACTGACGTGGCGAGCGCGATGAACGTGCAGATGAGGATGATGCCGTGGACAGTCCGAGTATCGATGCGCATGCTTTCGTGTATGAATTGAATGAGACGGCAACAGGTACAAGTCAGTGACAAGCCACCCGGTTACCTGGCGACATCACTGGCGAGTTGCGTAGGGCCGGGGCTCGTCCCCGGCCGGCCTGCGCGCCTCTATCCAAACGCGGCCGGGGACGAGCCCCGGCCCTACGTGTCTGGTTTTGGCTGTGTTAACGAAACCGGGGGCGCTCGGATGAACGCCCCCGGTTGCTTGCTTCTTGCTTGTCGCCGCCGTTACTCGATGGTGACGTTGGCGAAGACGAGGACCGCGCTCGGGCCTTCCGGTGGACCGATGGTGATCAGGCCGGTGTAAGCGCCGGGCTCGAGCCCCTCGGTGTCGAAGGCCACGTCGAAGTCATAGGTGCGGTTCGGGCTGATCGAGCCGTCCGGCGCGCCGCTGGTGTCGATGCCCTCGCCCTGGACCGCCAGGACGCCGATATCGAAGGTCGAACCATCCGGCGGGATCGCCCAGCCGTGCACCGCGATCAGGTAGTTGCCATCCTCCGGCAGCTGGATCGTGATGCGCTCGTCGGCAGTTGCCGTTGTCGAGGCCGCGACCTGCTCGCTGAAGAAGTCGTACTCGCCGTCACCATTCAGATCCTGGATCAGGTAGAGGTCGACATCGTCATTCTCGCCGCCCGAGACCTGGATATCGAGCAAGCCGGCGTTCTCAAGAGTGATCTCGCGCGTGTAGCTCGACGTCGACGGGTCGTTCGGGTCGTCCTGCTGGATCGGGACGCCGGTGTTGATCTCCGGCGTGCTCAGGCCGAAGCCCTGGACGACGAGACCAGAGAGCGGAATCGATGACATCACCGATTGCTGGTAGGTGCGCTCGGAGCCGGCGTTGGTCGTGACCTCCATCGGCGCCTGGGAGACGCCGAGGACGCCGGTGCGTAGCTCGATCACCTCGGCCGGCGTCTCGCCCGAGTAGTTCGTGTTGTGCAGCGCGATGCCGTTCAGCCCCGGGACGTACGGCGCGGAGACAACCTCGCGGCTCGTGCCGCTGGAGGTGTCGAGCCGGTAGGTGCCGTTGCCGACGTATGCGATGTTGCTCGACGCCGAGAGCGCCAGTGAGTAGGGGCCGAAGTACTCCGGCTCCAGCGTGCTGTACTGGTCGACGAACGGGCTCATCACATAGATGTCAACGTCGGTGAGTGTCGAGTCCCAGGCGACGTCGGCCAGGTAGTAGAAGCTGCCGTCCGGCATCTTCGACTCGAAGAGGCCCGGGCTGGCCGGCAGATCGGCGTAGTAGAAGCGCCAGTCGCCGGACTCCTGCCGCCAGCGCCACGATTGCGCGCCGTAGACATACTCGTTGTTGTAGTACGCCTGGCTCTCGTAATCGCTGTACATGTCGGCGCCGGCGGTGATGTTGAGGTCATCACTGGCCACGTTGATCGAGACCGGCACGATGGTGTCGTGGTAGCCGTCGCTCACGAGCAGCGAGGCTTCGTAGATGCCGACCGGGGTGTCGCCGGGAATGTCGATCTTGACATTGACCCGGTTCGTCGACAGCGGCGGGACGGATGTCTGGCCCTGGTTCGTAACCGTGATCCACGGCATGTCCACGCGCTGGTAGAAGTCGAGGCCGATCGTGAAGTCAGTGATCGGAATGTCCGCCCGCGCCTGGCTGTGCTGCATGCCCAGGATCAGGCCGTCGTGGATTCGCCCGTGTGGGTTGCCGACGGTGATGTAGTGGGTCGTCGCGCGCTGGTTGGAGTACTCGAAGCGGACATACTCGCCGCCGTCGATCTCCTCGCCGTCGATGACGCCGTTGCCGTTCGCGTCGGTCCAGAGATCGCCGTCACCGTTGACGTCGGTCCAGTCATAGCTGGTTAGATACCAGCTGTTCGTCAGATCGGTCTGGTAGTCGAAGTCCGGGTCGAACTGGTCCCACGGGTAGTTGAAGCGCATCACGACCATGTCGGTGCCTTCGGGCACCAGGTCGGTGACGTCCCAGAGATAGTGCGGGACATCCCACTCGTACTCGGTGTCGACCGGCTGGTCGGCCAGCACGATTGGCTCGACGTCGATGGACGAAGAGCTCCAGTCGAATTCGTGCGTACCGGTCTTCTGCATCCACTGGTCGGTGATCGACAGGTGGACCGTCTGGCCGGTCGGGTTCGAGAGCTGGAAAGACTCCTCGTAGCTGCCACCAGGGTGGACGATGTTGGTGAAGCCGGGCCATTCGACGCCGTGGTAGTCACCGGGGTTCCACTCGAATGGGAAGGTCAGGAAGCCAGCCTCCCCGGAGGCCAGCTGCACCGATGCCAGCGCGTCAACCGCGCCCGCGCCCTGGAGGAGCGGGTCGTTGTGCAGGTCCGTCGCGCCGTTCATCAGGAGCATCTTGGCGATCTCGTAGTTGGGCCAGAAGCCGTAGGTCTCAGCGAAGGCCTGGTAGACGAGCGCCGCGTTTCCGGCCACGACCGGCGCGGATCGGCTGGTGCCACCCCAGGTCGTCCAGGAGTGCCAGCCGGACATCGCCTCGTTCACCGGCACGTCGCCCGATGAACGCGAGCCGGAGGCGACGACATCGACACCGACGGTGCCGCGCGCGCTCGGACCACGGCCGCTGAAGCTGGCGACGTCGCCGTAGGTGATCTGATCCGCGCCGGTGGCGTCGTCCCAGCCGGTCGAGCCTTGCGAGGTCGACGCGCCGACGTTGAGGCCGCTAGGCGGCGCGGGACCGGCGACGGTGCCGAAGCCCGGCGAGCCGTTGCCGACCGAGAAGACGACGAGCAGGGTCGGGTTGACCGGGCGGGTCAGCGCGTCGATCTGCCGCGAGCCGCCGTCCCAGCCGTCGTTGTGGGTGGTCGAGCCACCCCAGGAGTTGTTGATGATCTGCACGTCGTCAATGGTGCCCGGGAAGCCGTCGTAGCCGAGCGCGGCGAAGACGAAGGCGTCCGCGCCACCGTAGGAGTAGAAGTCGCCGGCGCTGACGAGCTGCACGTCGCGGCCGGCCGCCTGGACCATGCCGCCGGCGTCTGCCGGTTTGTAATCGGGCCGCACGCCGCCGGTCTGCCAGTTCAGCGAGCCGGGTTCTTCGAGAGTGCGCTCCATCGAGTCACCGTCGATGACGCCCTGGGCAGCGATGCCGGAGGCGACGAGCTGGCCGTGGTTGCCGGCCGGGCTCTGGGCGAAGTCGTTGACGGCGAAGAGGACGAGATTGCCGTTGCTCATCTCGCCGGCGTCTTTCGCGCCGTTGCCTGTGATGCCGAAGCCCCACCACCAGTCGGCAGCGGGCACCGGGTTCACGCCGTCGGAGATCCAGTAGACCATGCCGGCCGAGACGTCATAGTAGCCGTCGGGCTCGGGATCATAGGTGCCGGTTTCGGGGTCGAACGCGCCCCACCAGTCGACGCCGCCAATCGGGTCGGACTTCGTCATCGGCTTCTCGTCGGAGAAGTCGCGGTCGTAGTCCAGATCGACATAAACGGTGTCGTACCAGCCGGCGGTGTTCTCGTCGACGACGAGGATTGCCGGGCGGTCGCCGGGATCGCCGTCTTCAGGCTCAAGGCCGGTGGCGATGAAGAAGTAGGGCCGTAGCGATGTATCCGGATGGGTGCCGATGTGATATTCGCCGCTGAGGCTCGTGCCGGTCAGCGTGAAGTCGACGGCCTCGTCGGCATCGAGCGGCTGGTAGTTGCTGTTGCCGTCGGAGACGATGGTGCTGGTGTCGGCGTAGTGTCCCGCGCCGCTGGCGATGTTCGATTCACCGAGGATGATGTCGCGGGCGTGGAGGAACATCGAGAAGGCATCGAACTGCATCGGCCAGCCGAAATAGGGCGAGGCCGGGTCGTCGACGGTGGCCCAGGTGCCAATCAGGTCAGGGTGAGCGAAGTCGATGCCGGAGTCGTTGGCCATTACCTTGACGCCGGCCCCGGTGTAGCCGAGGTCCCAGGCGTCCGATGAGTGATGGGTGTTGAGCACGTCATACCAGCCGTCGGGGGATGCTTCGATCGCGCCCACCTGGGTGTTGCTGCGCTCGCCGCTCTGAATCTGGGCGGTCATGCCGGCGCGCAGCTCGGCGTCCGGCTGCGGCGCGGCTTGCAGCTCCGACATTGGCATGCTGGCGGGCGCGAACGCGCCGGTCATCGGGTCGACCGAGAGCACCCCGGGCACGCTGGCGAGTTTGGTCAGGTTGCGGGCGCGCACCGTGCCGGTGGTGATGGTGATGCCTTCGGGCGATACCCAGCTGCGCTGGAGCGCGTCCGGCATGTAGGCCGAGAGGTCGGTGCCTTCAAGAACGTAGGCATGCACGACGATCGAGGCGTTCGGCGTGGCTTGCGCGCGTTCGACAAGCACGGGATTGAGGCGCGAGAGTGCGTCACCGTTGTTAGTGTAGACGAGTGTGTTGCGCGCCACCGCGACGCTAGTCTGCTGACCGGCGAAAGGCGCGGCGGACAGTGCAAGCATGGCGAAGCTTGCTACTATCGAGAAGGCTGCAAGCAGCCGCGTTGGGCGTCGGTTGCGCCGTCGCTTCACGGTTGTACTCTCTTTCCCCCTGAACGCGGCCTACTGGCTTGTAGACCCCGCTCGATCCCACGCTGAATACTGCCACCACCTGGCTGATTCTCGCAGTATAGGTAGAGCACTGACATATCGTCAAACGTCCACTGGCGTGGATAGGTCACGTTGCGGGAACGGGGAAGATGCGCGGCGCTAGCCCGGACCGGGAGCGGCGCTCGGCCGCCCGGCCCAGGCGCTTGCATCAGATCACGACGCCGATGTCGAAGCTGGCGGCATAGCTGTCGCCGGAGGCGGCCACGTCGAGCAGTAGCTGGTCGCCGGCCTGGTTGTAGATGCCGTCGTTGCTGTTGCGCGTGCCGCGCTCGCCCTTCCCGGCGTAGGGCGCGTCTTGGAAGACCTGGTCGCTCAGCTCGTCGTCGAAGAAGAACTGCGAGGTGAACTCGTAGCTCGTGCCCGTGCCGGCGGCCGAGCGCACTTTGAAGTGGATGTGGACGGTGCGTCCCCGGTACCAGCCGGGGTAGATCGTCGTGAAGCGGGCCACGCCATCCTCGCCGGTGAGCTGGTAGCCGCGCAGGAACTGCTGGCCCTGGGTCGAGAAGCCCGGGTCGTTGACGTCGGAGTAGACACCGAGCGCGTCGCACTGCCAGATATCGACCTGCGCGCCGACGAGGGGCGCGCAACCGCCGGCGTTGACCTGGAGCACCCGTAGCGCGAGCTCGAGCGGAGATCCCTCAACGACCTCGCCCGACGATGGATCGGAGCGGATGTCGGAGCGGTCGAGGTTCTCGACGACGAAGTAGGGCCCTTCGGTCAGCTCGGGGCTGACGACACAGGCCGGGATGACCTCCTACGTCGCGATATCTGCGCTATCTTCCACAGTAGCGGTCAGCTCAGCTGTCGCTTCGGCGGAGGTTGCCGTCGGGTCGATGTCGCTCTCGGTGGCGCTGGCGGCAACGGTTTCGGTTGTGGCCGTGGCTTCTGGTGTCTGGACGCTCGTCTCCTGCGTCGCGGTTGCGCTATCTGCCATCGTGTTTGTGGCGGCCGAGCTGCCACTCGTTGCGGTTGATTCGCTGCCTGCGTCGCCGTCATCGTTGCCGGTCGAGCAGCCCATCAACATCCATGCTCCGGCCGCGCCGAACAGCGCGACGATCTCGCGGCGGTTCAGCACACGTCCGACGAATTCATCGTTGTCACACATTGGCTTCTTCCTCTTCTACTAGAGCAGGATCATCGGCTTGCTGCGTGCCGCTACTGGGCGGCTGATGTCATCTAAACAAGCGCGGCTGGGAGCTTGCTGAGAGGCGTCTGGGAAATCTGGAGTGATGATCGTGGATGCCCGAATCAATGCGATACTCGTGCGGATACACCGCTGCTGTGCCACAACGAGGGGATTGAGACTGTGACGAGTGAGACAACCGACACGCGCCGGCTGCCGTTCGAACGGGCTGTGTCGGCGACGCTGGCCGACGACGCGCAGATTGCCCCGGACGGGCACTGCGTGGCCTACGTCACGGCCGAGGCATCGGTTGCCGGCGAGCGCCGGACGAGCGCCATCTGGCTCGTCGACGCAGATGGCGCGTCGCCCCGCCGGATCACGAGCGGCGCGGTGGCCGACCGCAGTCCGCGCTGGGCACCTGATGGTCGCTATCTGGCGTTCTTGTCCGACCGCAAGCAGCAGGGTGCGGCTCAGATCTACCTGTTGCCGCGCGCCGGTGGCGAAGCGCTCCAGATCACCGACCAGCCGACAGGCGTGACGGCCTTCGAATGGTCCCCGGATGGCGGTTCCGTCGCCTTCCTGTCGAGGGAGCTGCAGTCTGACGAAGAGCGGCAGCGCACGGCGGAGCGTGATGATCCAATTGTCGTGGATGAGAGTGAGAAGCGGACGGCGCTGTGGGTCGCGGACATTCCCGAGGATGTCATGGCGCGAGAACCTGGCAGCATCCCGAAGGCGCGGCGCGTCTCGCCCGAGGGTATCCATATCGGCGGCTATATCGATAGCGGTTTCGCATGGGCGCCGGATGGTTCCGGCTTCGTCGTCATGGCCGGCGCGTCGCCGCTGACGAACGACCGCATCCGCTCGACGGCATACCGGCTCGATCTCGACGGAACGCTGACAAGCCTCAGCAAGTTGGAGGGTGTCACTAGCTCGCCGCGCTACAGTCCGGACGGCGCGACGCTAGCGTACATCGGCGTCGAGGATATGATTCCGGCCCGCTTCGTCCTCCTGACGATGCCAGCGGAGGGCGGCGAGCCGCAGATCGCCCTGCCGGGCTTCGATGGGTCGTTCCTGAGCTTCGCCTGGCTACCGGATAGTCGCCGCATCCTGGCCGGCGTCGAGACCCACCAGCGACACGCGTTCATCGATGTCGACCCCGAGACGCATACCTCGGAACCGGCCTTCGAACTCGCGGAGCCGCGCAGCGCGGGCGCTGATTCGTTCAGCCTCTCCGTCGATGGGACGCGTTGCGCGTTCGTCTGGGCGGACGCTGGGTCGTACGGCGATGTCTATGTTGCCGACGTGTCCGGCGGCGCACAGCGGCTGACGGACCTCAACCCGTGGGTGCACGACTACGACTATGGGGAACTGCGCGAGATCGCCTGGGACTCGCCCGACGGCGTGGAGATCGAAGGGTTGCTGATCTTGCCGGTCGGGTACGACGCGGGGAAACGTTACCCGCTGCTGACGCATATTCACGGTGGACCGGCCGCCGCCTGGACGCACCATCTCTACGCGAACTGGCACGACTGGGGCCAGTTTCTCGCCCAGCGAGGCTACGCCGTCTTCATGCCGAACCCGCGTGGCTCGACCGGGCGCGACAGCGACTTCCTCCGGGCGATCACGCTGACCTACGGGGAAGCTGATCTTCCCGACGTGCTCAGCGGCGTCGATTACTTGATTGACCAGGGCATCGCTGATCCGGAACGGCTCGTTGTCGGCGGCTGGAGCGGTGGCGGGTACCTCACCAACCGGGTCATCACCGAAACTGACAGGTTCAAGGCCGCGGTGAGCGGGGCCGGGATGTCCAACGTCGTCAGCTATCTCGGGACGAGCGACATCCGCGATGTCTTCAGCCGCTACTTCGGGAACATCGAGGAAGATCCGGCGACCGCCTGGCGGCTCTCGCCGATCCGGCGCATCGACCGGGCGGTAACGCCGACGCTGATCCTCTTCGGCGAGAACGACCCGCGCGTGCCGCCGCCCCAGGGGCGCGAGCTCTACGCCGGGCTAAGCAAGCGCGGTGTCGAGAGTCAGCTCGTGCTCTACCCGCGCGAGGGCCACGGCATCGGCGAGCGGCAGCACCAGCTCGACCTGCTTCGGCGGGTCATCGCCTGGTTCGACCGGCACCTTGAGGGGCCTACACCAGCGTAGGGCTCAGGCCTTGTCGAGCTGACCGAGCAGGTTCGCCATCTCGATGGCGGCCGTGGCTGCCTCGAAGCCTTTGTTGCCGGCCTTGGTCCCGGCGCGTTCGATGGCCTGCTCGATCGTGTCGGTCGTCAGGACGCCGAAGATCACCGGCAAGCCGGTCTCCAGCGAGACGGCGGCGATGCCCTTCGATACCTCGTTGGCGACGTGATCGTAGTGCGAGGTGGCCCCGCGGATGACCGCGCCGAGGCAGATGACGGCGTCGTAGCGGCCGGATGCCGCCATGCGCTTGGCGACGAGCGGGATCTCGAAGGAGCCGGGCACCCAGGCGACGTCGATGTCGTCCGTTGCGACTGCGTGGCGCAGCAGCGCATCGCGCGCGCCGTCGAGGAGCTTGCCGCCGATGAACTCGTTGAAGCGGCCGACGATGATGCCGAACTTCAAGCCGTCGCCGCTGAGCATGCCTTCAAAGGTTGTCATACGAACACGTACCTTTCGCTAGTCGAGTGCGGCTTAGCTGCCCGCGATGTCGAGCAGATGGCCGAGCCGCGTCTGTTTCGTCTGGAGATAACCGGTGTTTGATGCGCCCGGTTCCACCCGTAACGGGAGCTGCCGGACGACGCGCACGCCGTGGCGCTCCAACCCGGCGACCTTGTCGGGGTTGTTCGTCAGGAGGTCAACCGAGGTGACGCCCAGATCCCGGAGGATGTCGGCGGCGACGCGGTAGTCGCGGGCGTCCGCCGGCAAGCCGAGTTGATGGTTGGCGTCGACGGTGTCCAGGCCACGGTCCTGAAGCTCGTAGGCGCGCAGCTTGTTGAGCAGGCCGATGCCGCGCCCTTCCTGTCGCAGATAGAGGATGATGCCGGCTCCTCGTTCGGCAATTCGGGCCAGCGCGACATCGAGCTGTTCGCCACAATCGCAGCGCGCGGAGCCGAAGACGTCGCCGGTGAGGCACTCGGAGTGGACACGGCAGAGTGGCGTGGCTTTCTGATCGATGTCGCCGGCAACGAGCGCGAGATGGGGCTCCTGGTTGCCGCGCTTGGCCGGTTCTCCGAATGCAAGCAGCTGGAATTCGCCGTGTCCGGTTGGCAGCGGCACGCTGGCTAGACGCTCGACCCGCGCCGGTGGTCGGTGTGGTTGGGCTGTGGCCGGTAGCGGATGATCTTGCCGGTACTCGATGAGCGCCGCGATCGTCAGGATCGGGATGTCATGCGCAGTGGAAAAGCGCTCGAGCTCGGGCATGCGCGCCATCGTCCCATCATCGTTCATGATCTCGCAGATGACGGCGGCCGGGTTGTAGCCCGCGTAGCGCGCGAGATCGACCGATGCCTCGGTCTGTCCCGGACGGGCCAGCACACCGCCCGGCGCGTAGCGTAGCGGGAAGATGTGGCCGGGTTGGACGAGGTCTCCAGGCTCTGATTCCGGATCGACGAGCGCCTGGATTGTCCGTGCCCGGTCGGCGGCCGAGATGCCGGTCGTGACGCCGGTACGCGCTTCGACGGACACGGTGAACGCGGTGCCGAAACGCGTGCCATTCGCGCCGGGCTCAACCATCATCGGGAGCCGCAACCTGTCGAGGTCGTCGCCGGCCATCGGGACGCAGATCAGACCGCTGGCCATGCGCGCCATGAAGGCAATGGTCTCCGGCGTCACGGCCTGGGCGGGGATTGCCAGGTCACCCTCGTTCTCGCGCTCCTCGTCATCAACGATGACGACGAACTCGCCGCGCCGGAAGCGCTCGATTGCCGCTGGTACCGATGTGACTGCCACGATGTTGCTGTCCTCGTCCTCAAGATTGGTTGACGCTAGATGAAACCGGCTTTGCGGAGCGTGTCGAGGCTCACGCCGCCGTCCTTGCCATGGGGGACGAGCAGGCTTTCGACATAGCGCGCGATGACGTCCGCTTCCAGATTGACCGGGTCGCCGGGTCGCTTGGCGCTCAGGGTGATGTGCTGCTGGGTGTGGTAGACGAGCGAGACGGCGACCGTCGACCCGGCGCGGGTCATTGCGGTAAGGCTCGCGCCGTCGATGGCGATGAAGCCGCGTTCGACCACGTATGCCCGGACATCTTCCGGCAGCTCAATCTCAACAATCAGCGATGCGCCCTCGCCGCGCCGGTTGACGATTCTGCCGCGCCCATCGACGTGACCCTGGACGTAGTGGCCGCCAAGGCGCTGCCCGGCCGCAATGGCGCGTTCGAGGTTGACCCTGGCGCCTGACCGCAATGCGCCGAGGGTCGAGAGCCGGGCCGTAACCGGCTGGACATTGGCGGTGAAACTCGTCGCCGCTATCGCCGCGACGGTCAGGCAGACGCCGTCGACGGCGATGGAATCTCCGATGCGGGTGCCGTCGAGCACCGTTTCGCAGTCGACTGTCAACGCCAGCCCCTCGGCACTCGGTGCCGCACGGGCAATGACGCCGAGCTCTTCGACGATGCCGCTAAACATCAGCATGCTCTGGGTAGACGAGGCGGCTGTGGAGCATCAGCTCGCCGCCGAGCCGCCGCAGCCGCTGGTCCTCCAGCCGCCAGGCTTCCGGCATCGTCGCGACGCCGTAGCCGGCCACCGGTGGCGGTCCGTCGCCGCCGACGATGACCGGCGCGATGAAGCTCAGGAGGTGATCGACGAGCTTGCGGTCGAGCAGCGCGCCGATCAGCCCGCCGCCGCCTTCGACGAGCAGTTCGTTGACCTCCCGCGCGCCGAGGTCCGCCATGACCGCGGGCAGATCGACGTGACCAGACGGCCCGGTGGTCCGGACGACCCGCGCTCCGGCGTCGGCGAGTCGTCGTTCGGCTGCGTCCGGAGCTTGTTCGTTGCAGTAGATGAGCGGAGCGGGGCCGCGCGCGCTGTCAAGGATGTCGGCGTCGGGCGGCGTTCGGAGCCGGCCGTCGATGATGACGCGGAGTGGATCGTGCGGCCCGCAAGCGCCCGCGAGATCATTCGGGAGGCGCGTCGTCAGTCGCGGATTGTCGACGACGACGGTGTTGCTTCCGACCATGATCGCGTCGATCCTGTCTCGCAGCACGTGCGCGACCTGCCGCGCTTCCTCGCCGCTGATCCAGCGGGAGTGCCCGGTCCGCGTCGCGATCTTGCCGTCGAGAGTCATCGCGTATTTGGCAGTGACGTGCGGGCGGCCGCGTTGAATGCGCGACGCGAAACCAGCGATGAGTTCATGGCCCTCCTCGTCCCGACAACCAACGCTGACCTCGATGCCAGCGGCGCGTAGCTGTTCGAGGCCTTTGCCCGCGACCTCCGGGTGCGGGTCGGCGCATGCAACGACAACGCGCTGAACGCCGGCGGCGATGAGCGCCTCGACACAGGGCGGCGTGCGCCCGTGGTGGCAGCAGGGTTCGAGCGTGACGTAGAGGGTGGAACCGGCTGCCCGGTCGCCGGCTTCCGCAAGCGCGACGACTTCGGCGTGCCGGCCCGGCGGCGGTTCGGTATGGCCCGTTCCGATGACGGCGCTATCACGCACGATGACCGCGCCGACGGCGGGGTTCGGCGCGACACGCCCCAGCGCCTTCCGGGCATAGGCGAGCGCGAGCTGCATGAACGCTGCATCGGGCGCAGCAGCCACGTCTGTGTCCGGCTGGAAGAGATCGGCGATCATCCGCTACCCAATCGTCAGAAACGACAACACCCCGTGGCAGGATGCCTACGGGGCGACAGGAAGCGGATTGCCGGTTGCGAGCGACCGCGTGGACGCGCGCCGTCCACGCCGGACGACATGCGCCAGGCAGCTATTCCGCAGGTCTTCTCCCATCCGGACTGTACCGTCGGCACCGGAATCTCACCGGTTCAGCAAGACAGCGTCTCGCTCGCGGGCTTTCACCGCCGGTCGGGAATTGCGTGTGGAGGGCCGCACGCTCACCCTGCCCCGAAGGACCTTGCTCAATTGCGCTCATTATAGACACATCTGGACTGCGGCTCGCAACCAGCCCTCAACAGCCAACAGCCCCGCCGGATCGATTGGCGAGGCTGTTGAACGAGGGGGATTGGGGCGGGAGGGGACTCCCTAGTTGTTGTCGTTGTCGTCCGATTGGTCGTCATCAACCAACCGGTCGAGGTGTTCGGCGACCTCGCGGCGCGCGTGGCCGTACTTCTCTTCGATCTTGCCAGCTAGCTGGTCGATGCGACCCTCGGATTCGGTGTACTCGTCGTCGGTGAGCTCGCCCCACCGTTCCTTGACCGAACCCTTGATCTGACTCCACTTGCCTGCGGTGATATGTCCTGCGCTCATTGATCTCTCCAGATTGCTCATTGTTGGTGGACGCTGACAACGACGCTAAAGGTAGCCGCAACGCTTGCGCGTGTATGCCTGCCTGTTCATAGTCACGGGGTACAGATGTGGGTACGACCGCCGTGGCCGGCCTGTTTCTGGCGGTTTCCATGCCCAGCGCTGGCCGCCCGCAAGCCCGCGATGGCCTAAGATGGTGAGAGCAGAGAACGCACACGAAGTAGCTCACACCGAAGCAGGAAGGGAAACACATTGACAGTTGCAACGAACACGATTCAGGAGCTGGCGCGGCAGTTCCGAACCGACGGCATCCGCATGGCGCATAAGGCCAGCTCCGGTCATCCGACGTCGTCGATGTCGGCGGCCGACCTGATGGCCGTCTTGCTGGCGAACCACCTGCGCTACGATTTCGACAACCCGGATAACTCGGCCAATGACCACCTGATCTTCTCAAAGGGCCACGCTTCGACGTTGCTCTATTCGATGTATAAGGCCGCCGGGGTGGTCAGTGACGACGACATCATGACCTACCGCGAGCAGGGCAGCCTCTTCGAAGGCCATCCGACGCCGCGACTCAAGTGGGTAGATGTCGCGACCGGCTCGCTCGGCCAGGGCCTGCCAATCGGCGTCGGTGTCGCGCTGGCCGGCAAGTATCTCGACAAGCTGCCCTACCGGGTCTGGGTGCTCTGTGGCGATAGCGAGATGGCGGAAGGCTCGATGTGGGAGGCCTTCGACCATGCCAGCCACTATCGGCTCGACAATCTGATCGCGATCCTCGATATGAACCGGCTCGGTCAGCGCGGCCCAACGATGCACGAATGGGACGGCGAACTCTATGCCAGACGCGCCGAAGCCTTCGGCTGGCGGGCGATCCAGGTCAATGGCCACGATCTCGATGCCATCGACGCGGCCTACAACGAAGCGCTGGAATCCGACGGCCAGCCCGTCCTGATCGTCGCCCAGACGAAGAAGGGCAAAGGCGTCTCATTCATGGAGGACGTCAACGGTTTTCACGGCAAACCGACCGACGATGAGCAGACGGAGCAGGCGCTCCAGGAGCTCGGCGGCGTCGTGACTGATGTGCGTGTGAGCGTGGCCGAGCCGCCTACCGGCACGGCGGCCGTCGCCGGAGAGCGGGGCGAGCTGAAGCTCCCGACCTATGGCCCCGACGACGCCGTCCCGACCCGTCGCGCCTACGGCGACGCGCTCAAGGCGCTCGGCGACGCCTACCCCGATGTTGTCGCCGTCGATGGCGAAACCGGAAACTCGACCTATGCCGAGGTCTTTGCGAACGCCCATCCGGATCGCTATTTTGAGATGTACATCGCTGAACAGCAGATGGTGGCGGCGGCAGTTGGTCTCCAGGTGCGCGGCTACACGGCCTTTGGCTCGACCTTCGCCGCTTTTCTCAGCCGCGGCTATGACTTTGTGCGGATGGCGGCGGTCTCCCGCGCCAACCTGCGGCTGTCCGGCTCGCACGCCGGCGTCTCCATTGGCGAGGATGGTCCATCGCAGATGGCGCTGGAGGATATAGCGATGATGCGGGCCATCGCCGGCAGCACGGTGCTCTACCCGTCCGACCCGAACCAGACAGCCAAGCTCGTGGCGCAGATGGCCGACCTCGAAGGCATCAGCTTCATCCGGACGACGCGCGCCGGGAAGCCGACCCTCTACGACGCCGATGAGGAGTTCCCGATAGGCGGCAGCAAGGTGCTGCGCCACTCTGACAACGACGACGTCACGATCGTCGCGGCGGGCATCACCATCTACGAAGTGCTCGACGCCTACGAGCAGCTCAAGGCCGACGGCGTGCGCGCCCGTGTCATCGACCTCTATTCGGTCAAGCCGGTTGACGTCGATACATTGCAGAAGGCGCTGCGCGATACCGACCAGCGGCTGGTTGTCGTCGAAGACCACTGGCCCGAGGGCGGCCTCGCGGCGGCGGTGCTGGAAGGGCTTACCGCGTCCGGCGACGCGGCCTCCGTCCAGTTGAAGCACCTCGCCCCGCGCGAGATCGCGGCCTCGGCAACGAGCGCCGAACAGCTCGCCCAGGCCGGCATCGACGCCGCGAGTATCGTGGCGGCAGCGAAGGAACTGTCCGGGCAGGGAGGATAGGTTATGGGAGATAGGTTGTAGCAGACAGGAGAGCCTTGCCCTCTGCTATAACCTGTAACCTATCCCCTATGACCTCCTAAACGGCTGCCAGGGCCTGATCCAGATCGGCAATCAGGTCGTCTGGATGCTCAAGCCCGATCGACATGCGGATGAGTTTGTCGGTCAGGCCGACGCTCTGCTTGTCCTGCGGGCTGACGTCGGCGTGGGTCATGGTGTAGGGATGCTCCGCGAGCGATTCAGTGCCGCCCAGGCTGACGGCGAGCTTGATGATCTGCAGGGCGTTGAGGAAGCGGAAGGCTTCGGCCTCGCCGCCCGCGACATCGAACGAGATCATCCCGCCCTGGGCCTGGCACTGCTTGGCGTAGATCGTCTGCTGGGCCGGATCGTCGTCGAGGTGGCCCAGGCAGTAGATACGCTCGATCTTCGGGTGCTCCGCCAGGAAGTTCGAAACCTCACCGGCGATCTCACTCATTAGCTGCATGCGGGGCTTGAGCGTCTCCAGACTGCGGAGGAGCAACCAGCAGGTCCAGGGGTCGGCCATCGTGCCCATGAACGTCCGCATGCCGCGAATCTCGGAGATCAGGCCCGCCGAGCCAACCGCCGCGCCGGCGACGACATCGCTATGGCCGCCGATGTATTTGGTCGCCGAGTAGAGGACGATGTCGACGCCGTGCTTGATCGGCTGTTGGAAGATCGGGCCCAGGAAGGTGTTGTCACAGGCGACCGGGATGCGTTGTTCGCCGGTCGAGAAGGTGTCGGATAGCTCGGCGCACATGTCCAGGTCGACCAGCGTGTTCATCGGATTCGAGGGTGTCTCAACATAAATCATCGCCAGCTTGTCGGCCCGGCCGCTGGCACGGACGCGCTCGACGATGTCCTGGAAGCTATCGTCCTTGTCGAACCAGACGCTGGCGATATCGAAGCGCGGTAGGACGTGCTTGATGAAGTGGTCGGTGCCGCCGTAGAGCGAGCCGCTGTGGAGCAGGAGATCGCCCGGCTTGAGGAGCGCCAGCAGCGTCGTCGTGATGGCAGCCATGCCGCTGCCGAAGGCCAACGCTGCTTCCCCGCCGTCGTAGAGCGTCAGGCGATCCTCGAGGATCTCCAGGTTTGGATTGTTGATCCGGCCGTAGATCAGGCCCGCTGCGTCGTCCTCCTCATTGGGTTCCTCCAGGCCGTAGGCGAGCGAAAAGAAGCGCTTGCCCTCCTCGGCGCTGTTGATGACGAACGTCGAGGTCTGGAAGATCGGCGGCTTGATCGCGCCTTCGGACCACTCGGGCCGGTAGCCGTAGGTCATCATCAATGTCTGAGGGTCGAGCTCGCGGCCGTTCAGGTTCCGCTTCGTCCACCGTTTCTGGGTGCTCTTGTCCGTCATTCAGGGGCTCCTTGGGGTTTGCCGCAGTGTACGCGCGATGCGCCGTTTGGATAGCTCCGGGCGCTGCTGTGCAAAGCGTACACGGTGGTGACAGGATTGACGTGAGTGTTGCAGGTCGAACTGGGGCCAGCAGGGCTGTTGTGGGCCGATTCTGTGTGCGAGCTCTCCGGTTTGGCAGATCCACCTGATCTCAGGTCACCGTAGCGCATCGCGCAGTCGACTTTGACTAGACGCCCAATAAGGGCGTCATTCTGAGCCCCGCGAAGAATCCGACTCATTGCGCGACCGGGCCTCGTCAGTCACGAGGGCCACCCGTAGCTCTTTCCACCTCCGGAATCGAGGAGCAGATCTTCGAAGCGCGGTGTTGCCCCCTGGCTGTGAAGACTTGGATTCTTCGCACCCAGTGGGTATCCGCTCAGAATGACGCTTGGTGGCGTCGTTGCGTAGGCTACACTGCGTACTCCCGATTCTCTGACTCAATCGAAACAAGCCTCGTCCTGTCCTATCGCCACCGCATCCCTGGGGCTAGTGCTCTGTTACTCATGAAGTGAAGGGATTATCCAACCTCACCAGGCAACTCAACCGCAACGAAACTGTCATTTCGAGAGGAGCGAGAAATCTCAGTTTTGCGCCAGAGCGACGTCAGACTGAGATTTCTCCCGCTGGTCGAAATGACAAGCTTGATGCTTGTTGAGTCATCCGGGAAGCCGCAGAATGTCGATCAAATCATGTGTCACAGAACACTAGTCACTGGCACTGATCGGGAGGCTGAAGGTGAACGCCGTGCCCTGGTTGAGCTTGCTCTCGACGCGGATCGTGCCGTCCATCGTCTCCAGCAGCCGCTGGACGATGGAGAGTCCCAGGCCCGCCCCGCCGGCGCTCCGGCCACTCCGCTCGATCTGGTGGTAGCGGTCGAAGATGTGTTCGAGATCATCGGGGGCGATGCCGATGCCGGTGTCGGCGACGGTCACTTCGACGGTGTCACCGGCAGCTCTCGCGCTGACGACGATCAGGCCGCCCTCCGGTGTGTGGCGCAGGGCGTTGTGGAGCAGGTTGCTCAGAACCTGCTGAATCCGCAGGCGCTCGCCGCGGACGCGCGGCAGGCCGCCTGTGTCGATGGCCTCGACGCTCACCTTCCCCTGCGTCCAGGCGATCCCGGCGATGCTGTCGACCGCGTCGGCGATGCAGGCGCTGAGGTCGACTGGCCCGAGCTCGACCTGCACGACCGCTTCTTCGATCTTGGCCAGGGCGAAGAGGTCGTCGATGAGCCGCGTCAGGGTCAGCGTCTCGCGGTGGAGCCGGTCGAGCTGGCCGCGGTTCGCCGTGCCCGTGGCCAGGAGCTGTTCGAGGTTACCGCGCAGGATCGCGACCGGTGTCCGGAGGTCGTGCGAAACGTTCGAGACGAAGGCGCGGCGAGTGCGGTCGGCTTCGTCGAGCTGCTCGACCATGGCGTTGAACTGCCGGCTGACCTGCGCTACCTCGTCGTGCCCCGCCACGTCGACACGGGCGGAGAGATCACCCGCGCCCATCGTCGCCGTTGCGGCCGAGAGGGCTTCGAGACGCCGTGAGATACGCCGTGCACGGTAGATGCCGACCGGGGCGGCGGCGATGAGCGCAGGCACGGTGAGGACCAGGAGCACGACTACGTTGCCGATGGCAAAGGCCGGCAGGTTGCCGCGCCCCGAGGAACGGGCATTGACGACGTCATCGGCCTGGAGCAGCACAGCCCCGGCAAACTCGCCGTCGACGTACACCGGGTGACTACTCGCCATCGTGTCGTCCTCGTAGTCGAGGACGTAGCTGTTGCCGAAGCTCGTCGCGTCGCCCTCGAGCTGGAGCGCCCAGAAGGCGGCCGAGCGGGCCGGCGGGAAGTCGATTGTGGTGAATTGCTCGCCGGTCTGCGCCCAGCTGTCGTCGGTCGACGCGACGATCTCTCCATTGGCGCTGACCAGCGCTGCTCTGGGATTGCCGCCCAGTGGAAGCGCTGTCTCCTCATCCGCGCCGGCTACAAGGCCGCCGCTCAGAAACTCTTCGAGCATGAGCTCGAGCGCCCGTTGATCGTCCTCCGATCGTTGCGCGGAGACGAGTGCGTCGCCGGCATTGCTGGATTCCAGCTGTAGCGCTCCGCTGGCTGCCTGCCGTCCGAGTTGCTCGTCGATAGCGATGTCAAGGTCACCCGGCGGTTCCGTCAACCACAGCAGCAGCACAACCACCATCACCTCAACGAGGGCAACCGTCAGGATCACAACCAGCACGCTCGAGAGGATCAGCTGCATGCTGATGCGCTTGCGATAGGCAGCAAGCGGCCAGCCAGCGATGTGTTTTGCTCGTTGCCAGGCGTCCGCGTCGCGCATCGCTCGCCGCTACTCCGGGTCCGGGTCTTCGACGTACTTGTAGCCGACGCCCCAAAGCGTCACGATCCGGCCGGGGAGCGTCTCGTCGAGTGCGAGCTTGCGCCGCAGCCGCAGGATGTGGGTGTCAACTGTCCTGTCGAAGCCTGCGAAATCGTCGCCCCAGAGCCGGTCGAGCAGGTAGTCGCGGCTGAAGGCCCGTTCCGGGTTGGAGGCGAGCAGATAGAGCAGGTCGAATTCACGCGCCGTCAACGACACCGACGCGCCGTTGACATAGACAGCACGGCTGACCGAGTTGATCTCCAGCGCGCCGTGCACAAGCGGCGTCTCACCGGCCTCTTCGACCCTGGAATGGGCGCGCATCATTTCGACGCGCCGGAGCATCGCGCCGGCGCGAGCCTGGAGCTCGCGGACGGAGAACGGCTTGGTCAGGTAGTCGTCAGCGCCCAGCTCCAGGCCGAGAACACGGTCCAACTCGGTTGACTTCGCGGTCAGCATCAGGATGGGCGTGATGCGGACTTGCCGCACCTGGCGGCAGATCTCCAGGCCGTCGACGCCGGGGAGCATCAGGTCGAGGACGATCAGGTCCGGATCGGGCGCGCTGTCTCCAGTAAGCCGGGCGAGGGCGACCTGGCCGTCACTGAGCGTTTCGACATCATGGCCTTCCTCGCGCAGCGCCTCCGTGACGATGCGGGCGATCTCATATTCGTCCTCAACCACGACGACATGGGCCATCTGTCTCTGCTCATTCCTTCGTCGAAAACGCCATACAGAGAATACACGCCGACATCCGTAGAAACGCGCGAAGCGCCCGCTCTGTCAGGGCGCTTCGGCATATGCGTCTCCAGCTAGTCGACTGAGATGTCGCGGCGCTGGAAGAGCACGAGAGACAACAGGAAGCCGGTGGCGATGTAGAAGCCGAGCGTCGCGGCGGCTTGCCACGGCCCCGGCGCGCCGGCCCCTGCCACGTTGCCGTGAAGCACCTCCGTGTTGGCGGTCACCAGGAACTGGTCGATGCGTTCGCCGAATTCGCCGAGCGTCCCAACGATGGCGAGCGAGATCGGGCCAAGGACCATCAGGCCGATGCCGGTCGCGATGCCGGCGGCGACCGAGCGTGTGACGTGCGCCGTGACGAAACCGAGCGCGCCGAAGAAGATCATCACAAACGAGCTCCGGACGATCATCAGTCCCAGGTCGCCAAGCGCGGCGCCGGTGATCCAGCCGGTCTGGAGTCCCTGACCCTCAAGCGCGCCAATAATCAACGAGGCGACGATGGTCGACAGGAGGCCGGTCAGGGTCACGGCCGTTGCCGCGGCCGCCATCGTCAGGAACTGGGCCAGCAGCGCCTTCGACCGGCTCACCCCGCTACCGACGATGGTGCGCACCGTTCCCCAGCTGTAGTCCGAGCCCGCCGCCGCGGCTGCCAGGATGATGATCAGGATCGGCCCAATGAACGATATGACGTCGAAGCCATTTGTGAGCACCTGCGGGAAGGTGTAGTCTTCCACCGCAACGGAGAGGTCGCTTGACAGTGACCGAATCAGGTAAGTCAAGCCGATCAATCCGCCGATGCCCAGCGCCATCATGCCGAACAATACACGCGTCATCAGCCGCTTCGAGAGCTTCTGGAACTCCAGTCGGACGAGCGCCGCCAGGGACGCCGTACCCGCCGGATTGTCTGCCCGCGCAGTCACCTGTTGCAGGGTCGAAACCTGGGCGGTCATGCTGCTACCTCTACTTTCTGCTCATTTGCCGTCAGCTGGAGGAACGCGTCTTCCAGCGTGGCGCTGTGGATGCGGAGCTCGTCGACGGGTATGCCGGCGCTGACCAGCGCCATGTTGATCGTCGCCGACGATGCGTCCGGCGCGTCAACTTCCAGGTACTCCGGACCGCTCCGGACCGCCGCGACGCCATCGAGCTCTGTCAGCAGTTCTGCAGCTCGCTCAGGCTGGCTCGTGGCGATGCGGATCTGTGTCGAGGCTGCCCGGAGCTCATCAATCGCGCCTTCCGCAATGATCTTGCCGCCCTGAATGACGGCCAGCCGGTCGCAGACCTGCTCGATCTCGTGCAGCAGGTGGCTGGAGATCAGAATCGTCTTGCCCTGCTCCGCCAGACTCAGCAACAGGTGGCGGACCTCGATCATCCCAGCCGGGTCGAGGCCGTTCGTCGGCTCGTCGAGGATGAGCAATTCGGGGTCATGCAGCAGCGTCCAGGCGATGCCGAGCCGTTGCTTCATGCCCATCGAGTATTTTCCGAATTTGCGGTCGGCCGCGTGCGCGAGTTGGACGGTCTCCAGCACCTCGTCGATGCGTTCGCGCGAGAGGCCGGGCCGTAGATGCCCAAGCGCGCGCAGGTTGTCGCGGCCGCTAAGGTAGGGGTAGAAGGCGGGAGCTTCGATGATCCCGCCGACCCGGGCCAAACCTTCCCGCTGCTTTGCGGGCGGCAGGCCAAACAGCCGCACTTCGCCGTCGCTGGGCGCGACCAGACCGAGGAGCATCCCGATCGTCGTGCTCTTCCCGGCCCCGTTCGGGCCGAGGAAGCCAAAGATGTCGCCCCGGTAGACCGTGAATTCGACGGCGTCGGCCGCAACGAATTCGCCGTAGCGCTTGGTCAGGCCGCGCGCTTCGATGACAGCTTCGCGGCTGCCATGCCCGTAAGGAGTCGTCATTGATCACCTCTCCATTCGTTCCCGTGAGACCCGGCGTCATTGCCGTGGCCTGTGACATTTCTATGATGCGCGGCAGCTATCGAGGAAATTTCACGAGAATGTGACGAAACGGTGAACTCTCGGGGACTCGTTGCACAGTGCATGCAAGTGGCCGGGGACGAGCCCCGGCCCTACGTGGTGGTGGGTTGCGATTGATGCGCTAGTTAGCCGAAGGCGCGTCTGGTGGGGAGGCGCGCGTCGTGGCTTGGGACGCTGCCGTCCGGTAGCAGCCAGCCTTCGTCGATCAATTGCTCGCGGACGATCTGGCCGGCAATGATCTGCTCGCCCGACGGTAGCTCGGGATGCCATTCCAGGCGCGCGCGCTCGAAGTACTGGACGGTAACGCCGTTTTCGTTGAACTCCGTCGAAATCGGCAGTCCGAAGCGCACCTCACCATTGTTGGCTAGCCAGAAATCGCGGAAGCCGGCTTCGACGCCGAAGTCCGTGCCGGCGAAGCAGGCGCGGTCGGCGGCCGGCTGGCATGGCGCCGACGCGACAAAGTGCTCCGGCTGTAGGTGAGTTGCCGCCAGCTCGCGGCCGACCGGCGCGCCGAGGATTTCGGCGGGCTCGCCGGCGAACTCCGGGTGATTCTCGAGCCGGGCGCGCTCAAAATCCTGCACCAGCAGCCACTCGCCGGTGAGATTCTGCCGGGCATACGGTCTGGTCAATGGAAGGCCCGGCCCTGCCAGGCCACCACGCGCAAGCCAACCGCTGAGGAATGGTTCCTCTATCGCATGACCCGTCTGGAAGAAGGTCCGCGCGGCGGGTTCGTCCGGAGGCCGCCCAACCTGGTTCGTCGGATAGTCGCGGAAGGTGTTGTAGTAGAGCGCTTTCGGCTCGAAGACCGTCTCCTCGTCGAGGTAGCGGTAGCCGCCGCGTTCGATGATCCGCATCAGCCCGAACTGGTCCTGCGGCTCCTCGTTCCAGTCATGCAGCATGTGGAGATGGGCGAATTCAATGTAGGGTTGCGACTGGAGCCAGTCGAGCGTCACCGGCAGGTTGCGTGCCTGCCACTCCTCGTCGTTGGTCCAGCCAAACTCGGTGATCCAGATCTTTTTGTCGGCGTCACCGCGCTCGATCATCATCTGGCGTAGCTGGAGGACGCGGTCGTAGTTGATCTCAAGCGGCGGTTCGCCCGCTGTTGGGACGTAGTACCAGTTGTAGGGGTGGACCGAGACAGCGTCCCAGGGCTCGTTGTCATCCCCGTATTCGGCGTCGCTGATGTTATAGAGCCAGTCCATGTACTCCGGCCCGACCAGCGTCTGGGCCGCCACGGTGACCTGCGGGTTCACCTCGTGGGCGATGTCGTAGAACATCCGCAGATGCCGGACGTAGAGCGGTCCGTCCTTGCCGAGGTAGGTCCACAGCTCTGGTTCGTTCCAGAACTCCCAGTGCTCGATCCAGGCATAGCGCTCGATCGCCGCCCGCATCGCGTTGGCGAACTCGTCGTACATGTCCTCGCGTAGCTGGCAGGTAGGGACTTCCAGAGGTGGAATCGCACAGCTCGTTGGATCGGTCGATGCCCAGGCTGGGATCGTGCTGAAGTCGGCGACGATCAGGATGTTGCGTCTGGCCAGTTCTCCCAACACCCGGTCATAGACCGACCAGTCCCACACACCGGGCTCGGGTTCGAAGACCTTCCAATCAATACTCAGTCGCACCGTCGTTACTTGCAGCTCGTCGAGCGCCGGCAGGAGCTGACCACCGTAGACCTCCGGATCGAGCCACCAGGCGTGCGACGCGATGCCGCGCACGTAGATGTTCCCGGTCGGCCCGGTCGGCGTTGCATCGGGATCAACCGGGAACCCGATTACGCCCTGCTCGTCGGCGACGGCGGTGAGTGGGGTGATCAGTGTGAGGAGGAGGATGAGGAGGGCGGGAAGGGCCCTCACCCCCCGGCCCCCTCTCCCAGCATTGGGAGAGGGGTTGGGAGTGAGGGCCTTCTACCGTAGATCAAGGACCGCAAAGGCCGTTGAGGCGATATGTTCGGCGTCCATCTCGAAGTGGCGGTAGAGCGAGGGGATGTCGCCGGACTGGCCGAAGTCGTCGACTCCGAGCGCGAACTGGCGCGCGCCATAGACGCTGCCGAGCCAGGCTAGCGAGTGGGACGCGCCATCCTGGACGGTCACGATCGGTGCCCGGCGCTCGCTGGCAGGAATGAGGTCGTCAATGCGCCCTGCGTCTGGCGCGCCGTCCGCAGTCCCGCGCATCTTGGCACGCTGCCAATCGCGCCACTGTTCGTAGACGAGCTGTGGCGAGGTCAGGTTGATGACGTTGGCGGCGATGCCTTCGGCGTGGAGCATCCGAGCAGCTTCGACGGCTTCAGGCATCATGACGCCGCTGGCGACGATCTGGACGGTGTCGCGTGGATCGACCGGTCCCTCGGCATCCTGGCGCGCGTCGATCAGCCGGTAGCCGCCAGTTAAAACCTGTTCGCGCAACGTCTCCTCTCCGAGCCGGTCGAGCGCTGGCTGGAGCAGCCGTTGGTCGATGGGTTTCGTTGACAGCCGCAGGTAGGTCGATTTGCCGTGCTCGCGGTCGGTGCACTGGCGCAAGCCGTCGAGCAGGAGCCATTCGAGCTCCTGGGCGAAGGCCGGCTCGTGCGAGCGCAGGTTCGGCAGCTCGTGGCCGATTGAGGGCGTGATCGTCGATTGGTGCGCGCCGCCCTCCGGGGCCAGCGAGACGCCGGCCGGCGTGCCGGCGAAGATGAATTTTGAGCCGGAGTAGCAGCCATAGATCAAGGCGTCGAGACCGCGGCAGATGAAGGGGTCGTAGACCGTCCCGATTGGGAAGAGCAGCTGTCCCGAAAGCTCCTGGCTCAGACCCAGCGAACCGAGGAACATGAAGAGGTTCATCTCGGAGATGCCGAGCTCGATGTGCTGTCCCTCCGGCGCCGGCTCCCAGCGCAGCAGCTGGCGCGGCGCGTTGAAGTAGAGCGTCGCTGGTTCGGGCCGGAAGACGCCGACCTTGTTGATCCAGCCGCCGAGGTTGGTCGAGATCGAAACGTCCGGCGATGTTGTGATAATGCGCTTGCCGACTTTGTCGACATCGCCAAGCTGGGTCAGCAGGCGGCCAAAGGATTCCTGCGTCGATGCCGTGGGCAGGCGATTGTGACCCAGGTGGACGGGGATCTCGTCGGCTGTGACCTGTGGCGCGACCGTCTGGTCCTCGCCGTAGATGCGGTCGTAGGCCAGCTGGCAGAGCTGGCCGGCGTCCGACGCCGGGTCGAAGCGTTCCCAGTACTCCTCGGCCGGGATGCCGAGCGCTTCGCGCAGCGGGTCGATCTGGCCCGCGTTGAGCAGAGCCGAGTGGTTGAGGGCGTCGCCGTAGAAGGGCATTTGCCAGCCCTTGATCGTGTAAGCGAAGAGGATGGCGGGCTTGTCGGAGGGCCGTAAGCCTTCTTCAAGCATGTCGATCAGGTCCTGCAGGTCATGGCCGCCGAGGTTCGAAATCAGGCTCGGCAGAATCTCGTCGGGCACGTCGGCCAGATTGCGGGCGACATCCTGGTTGAGGCCGCCGTCCCGATGGGTGATCTGCTCGCGCAGCTCCGCGCCCTCCATGCGGATCAGCCCCTGGTACTCCTCGTTCTCCATGTCGTCGATCGTCTGGCGCAGGGCGTTGCCGCCGGGCCGCTCGAAGGCTGCCCGCAGGTCGCGGCCGTACTTTGCCTCCAGCACGCGCCAGCCGCTGTTCGCGAAGTGCTGCTTCAATTCGGCGGCCCGGATGCCGGGGATCACGCGGTCGAGGCTCTGACGGTTGAGATCGACAATCCAGAGGACGTTGCTAACCGGCGTCAGCGCGTCTTCGATCAACGCTTCCCAGACGTTGCCTTCGTCGAGCTCGGCGTCGCCGACGAGCGAGATGAAGCGGCCGGAGGTGACGTCGCCGAAGTGCTTCTGGCTATAGAGATGGCCGAGCGCGGCGAAGTTCGGGGCGACCGCGCCGAGGCCGACGGAGCCGGTCGAGAAGTCGACCGGGTCGGGGTCCTTCGTGCGGCTCGGATAGGACTGCAAGCCGTCATAGGCGCGCAGCTCGGTCAGGTACTCGCGCGGCAGGTTGCCGAGCAGGTACTGGACGGCATGGAATACCGGCGAGGCGTGGGGTTTGACGGAAACCCGGTCGCCGGCGCGCAGGGCGTGGAAATAGAGCGCCGTCATGATCGAGACAACCGAGGCGCTGGATGCCTGGTGCCCGCCCACTTTGAGCCCATCACGCGGCTCGCGCACGTTGTTGGCGTGGTTGATGATGGCGGTGCTGAGCCAGAGGATGCGGCGTTGTACTTCGTCGAGCGTTGCGAGCTGATCTGACGAGAGTGGTGCTGGGACCGTCTCATCCGTGCCACGGGCGCGTATGTCGTCGACTGTCAGTGGCTGGACCATATTTCCCCCTCAGCCATCGGTTAAGGATGTGCGTCTGTCGGGCGTCGCGTCGTTCGCCGGCATTCTCGCCGAACCGGATCTGGCGCGGCAACCTCGACGAGGATAGGGGAATAGTACACGCGCCATACTTCGGATGTCCGGCCAGCCGATCAAGCGCGCACTGAGCATCAGATCATGGAGTTGCCAGGGGGGATCCGACCTGAGTCGCACGAGGTACGATAACTGGCATCCCGAATCCCTCCCTCAGGGAATCCAGACCATGCCGTCCGGGTGGACGCCAGCTGGGATGCGGCGCGTCTCGACGAGGGCACGGAGGTCGATTTCCGAAATGTCGTTGGTCTTGTTGTTGGTCACCCAGGCGCGGTTACCGTCCGGGGCCATGACGATCTGGCCCGGCCAGCGGCCAACCGGGAAGCGCTTGATCTCCCAGGGCTGGCGGGTGACGGTCGCGCGGTCCCAGCGGTGGGAGATAACCGAGATGTCGTGCGAGAGGCGGTTCGCGACCAGCGCCAGCTCGCCGTCGTGGGTGAAGGCGGCGCGTACCGGTGTGCTGCCGATATGCAGCGTGTGACGGCGGAAGTAGTCGCGGTCGTCGATGATGTAGAGGGTGTCGTCTTCCTGGTTGGCGACGTAGATCGTGCCGTCGAGCGGGTGTACAGCGACACCTTCGGGGCCGGGGCCGACGCCGACCTGGTTCAGGATCTCCATGCGCTGCGTGTCGAAGACGGTCAGGACGCCGGATTCGATGTTCGGCACGTAGGCCCGGCCGCCGTCCGGGCTGAGGTGGACCATATGGCTCAGGCGGTGTTGGGTTGGTACGACTTTGACAAGCTCGTGCCAGCCGGGGTTGTCTTCTTCGCGTTCGTAGATCCAGATGCCGTGGGAGCGGGTCGCGGCGACCCAGAGGTACTTGCCGTCGCCGGTGATCTCGAGGCCGTGGGGAAAGCTCCAGTGCTCGTCCGTGATCTCTCCCGCGACGCGCCGGTTGGCGAGGTCGATCACCGTCACCGTGTTGTCGCCGGCGTTCGAGATGTAGGCGACATTGCCGCGCGGGCTGACGACGGCTTCATGCGGATTGAGACCGACGGCCAGTGTCTTGACGATCTCGCCCGACACATCGTCAATGAACATCACCGACCGGTCATCCTTGTTGAGCACAAGCAGCACCGGTGCTGCCCACCTTCCTGTGCACTCTAGTACCTGATCGCCGCGCTCCCACTTGTCGGCGGTTTTCCCTACGCCCTCTTGTCTCTT
>JAUIIK010000186.1 GCA_030431755.1 Chloroflexia bacterium | reverse complement strand
GGGTCGAAGCAGAGGCGGCCATCGAAGAGCCCTACAACGAGAACGAGGGCGCAATTCTCGGCGGCGTCGTCCACGATCTGATCCAGCGCTACAGCGAGACGCGCAACAAGCTCAACCCCGAGGTCATGGAGATGATCCTCCAGACCACCGACGCCAGCCATCTGGCCGACCTCGTCACGACGCAGCTCATCACCGATGCCGGCCGGCGTCAGGAGTACCTCGAGAATTTCAACCCGATCTCCCGTCTTGAACAGCTCTCCGTCCAGCTCTCGACCGATGTCGAGATGTCCGAGCTCGAAGCCAAGATCAAGGAGCGGGTGCGTTCCCAGATCGACAAGAACCAGCGCGAGTACTACCTCCGCGAGCAGCTCAAGGTCATCCACGACGAGCTCTCTGGCGAAGGCGGCAATGAGATCGAGTCGCTGCGCCAGCAGGTCGAGGACAAGCAGCTGCCGGAGGACGCGCACGAAAAGGTCATGCGTGAGATCACCCGGCTCGAACGCATGCCGGCTGTCTCGGCCGAGGCGACCATCGTCCGCAACTACATTGAGACTGTCCTCGCGATGCCCTGGCATGAGGAGAGTGATGACAACTACGACCTCGACCATGCCGAGGCGGTCCTCGACGCCGACCACTTCGGGCTCGAGCACGTCAAGGAGCGAGTGATCGAGTTCCTGGCCGTCCGTTCACTGACCCGGAACATTCCAGAAGCGTCCGGCGGCAGCGCGATCCTTTGTCTGGTTGGACCGCCCGGCGTCGGCAAGACGAGTCTTGGCCAGTCCATCGCCCGGGCCATGAACCGCGAGTTCGTCCGGGTAAGTCTCGGCGGTGTCCGCGACGAGGCCGAGATCCGCGGTCACCGGCGCACATACATTGGCGCATATCCCGGACGGATCATTAGCGCGCTCAAGAACGCCGGGACGACCAATCCGGTCGTCTTGCTCGATGAGATCGACAAGCTCTCATCGGACTACCGCGGCGACCCAGCCTCGGCGCTGCTTGAAGTGCTCGATCCCGAGCAGAACTCATTCTTCGTCGACCATTTCCTCGATATTCCCTTCGACCTCTCCAACGTGCTCTTCCTGACGACGTCGAATCAGCTCTCAGGCATCCCCCTGCCGCTGCTCGACCGGCTCGAAGTCATCGAGATCGGCGGCTATACCGAGGATGAGAAGATCGGCATCGCCCGCAACCACCTGCTGCCCAAGCAGCTGGAGGCGCACGGTCTGCCGGAGGAGAGCCTGCTCATTTCGGAACGGATGTGGACCGAGATCCTGCGCGGCTATACCCGCGAGGCCGGGGTTCGTAACCTCGAACGCCAGATCGCGACTCTCTGCCGCAAGGCAGCGCGCGAGATCGTCCGTGAGACTGAGGATGAGGACGAAGAGTCAAAGTCGATCCGGCTGACGCAGAAGCGGCTCGAAGAGTACCTGGGGCCGCGCCGCTATGGCTACGACCAGCAGTTCCACGAGGCGCTGATCGGCGTCGCGATCGGTCTCGGCAAGACGAGCATTGGCGGCGAGATTATCCCGGTCGAGGTGGCGACGATGCCCGGCTCCGGCAAGTTGACGATCACCGGCCAGGCCGGCGACGTCATGCGCGAGTCGGCCCAGGCGGCGCTCTCCTACGCCCGTTCGCGGGCCGAGCAGCTCGGCATCGCGCCGGACTTCCAGGAGAAGATCGACCTCCACATCCACCTCCCGGAGGGCGCGACGCCCAAGGACGGTCCCTCTGCCGGTATCACCATGGCGACGGCGCTCATTTCCGCCGTCTCGCGCCGGCCGGTTGACCACAGCATCGCGATGACCGGCGAGATCACGTTGCGCGGTCGCGTCCTGCCGATTGGCGGACTCAAAGAGAAGACGCTGGCTGCGCACCGCAACGGCATCCGGACGGTTATTGCCCCGGCTGAGAACGAGCGCGACATGATCAAGATCCCGGAGAAGGTCCAGAAGGACATGACCTTCATCTGGGTCGAGAACATGGATCAGGTCGTCAACGCGACGCTCCTCGGTGACGATATCGAGCTGCCGGCGGACGCGCTCGCCGACGATGCCGCGACGATGGATCTGCCGCTGGAAGAGCCGCACCCCGACCTCCCGGCCGACGCCGGCTTCGAGTAGCGCTCCAGCAACCGCCACACCCGCAACTGCGTAGGGCAGGGGCTCGTCCCCTGCCGCGATTGACGAGAATCCGCAGACGGCAGGGGACGAGCCCCTGCCCTACGGGATTCGCGGCACTCTCGCCCGCGCTTTGTGCATGACGGTCGCATACATCGAACGCATGAATTCGCAGTCGGTTGGTCCCGGGCGCTACCCGACCCGGTGGGCCAGGCTGATCTTTATCGCCCCGATGAGCAGGTAGTCCAGCGGCCAGGTGACTACACCGGAGGGGTCGGCCCACTGGCTGAAGAAATCGCGTGCAGCCTGGTCAACGGCATCCCGGCTGCGAATGGGAATCGCCTGATAGGCGGCGCGCACCGGGCCGTAGTTGCGCGACCAGTCGCGCCAGGCCGCGTCGACAGTCGGGTAGCTGATCTCCAACGTGCCTTCCTCGAATTCCAGGTCCGGGAAGTAGCGCCGGCTGAGGAATTCCCGTACACGCTCGCGACGACCCCACTCCGATGGATCGACCGCGCCGCGCAGCGCGCCGTCCAGCCCCGGCACGAGACGCGCGAGGCGGTAGATAGCGGCGTCGTGCTTCCAGGTTGCCAGCCCCAGCCGGCCCCCGAAGATCAACACCCGGTTCATCTCCGCGCCCACGACATCCGGCCGCGGCGCGTGAATAGCGCCAAAGGTCGACACGACGACGCTGAACTGCTCGGGCGGGTAGGGCAGCTCCTCGGCATCTGATTCGCTCAGGTTGATGTCGGCAAAGCCATTGGCGAGCGCGAAGTGTTCAGCCTCGCCGATGAGCACCGGCGAGAGATCCTGGGCATCGACCTGCGCGCCGGCTGCCCGGGCCAGCACCGCCGTGCGGCCGGTGCCGGTCGCAACATCGAGCACATGGTCCTCGGGGCCGATCCCGAGCCACTCGACCAGGCGCTCGGACGCCGGCTGGAAGTGGCCGGAGAGCCGGTGCAACCCGATTGACGAGCCCCAGGTCTGCCGTTGCCGTTGTCGGTAGCTGTTGAGGTCCGGTTGCACTGAATCCTGTCCCGCCATTGGTATCAGCCGACTGCATGCACCCACTTTAACCGGAATCGCGCTGCGGGTCGAACCGCTCGCAACGAGGGCCCGCAGTACCCTGGTGATAACATTCACATGCGTTGCCCGGTCGATCTACGTGGGTGGCAATGCGGCCACCCGCGCCGGGAGGTCTATTGTGAGCGATCTGCTCGCTGCCCGTTCCCAGATGGCGATGTCGCTGGGATTCCACATTATTTTCGCCTCCATCGGTATTGCAATGCCGCTCCTCATGGTTATCGCCGAGGGCATGTGGCTGCGTACCGGCAACGCTACCTACCTCAAGCTGGCCAAACGCTGGGCCAAGGGCACGGCGATCCTCTTCGCCGTTGGCGCTGTTTCCGGGACGGTCCTCTCGTTCGAGCTGGGCCTGCTCTGGCCGCATTTCATGGAGTGGGCCGGGCCGCTCATCGGGATGCCGTTTTCACTCGAAGGCTTCGCCTTCTTCACCGAGGCGATCTTCCTCGGCATCTATCTCTATGGCTGGGAGCGGGTCGGGCGTCGGGCGCACTGGTTTGCGGGCTGGATGGTGGCGCTGAGTGGCGTCCTGTCCGGCATCTTCGTGGTGATGGCCAACGCCTGGATGAATCAGCCGACGGGTTTCGACCTAGTTGACGGCCAGCCGGTCAACATCGATCCGGTTGCGGCGATGTTCAACCCGGCGGCGTTCCAGCAGACCTTGCACATGACAATCGCCGCCTTCCTGGCGACTGCCTTCGCCGTCGCTGCGATCCATACCGCCCTGCTGCGGCGTGACTCCGAGAGCGATTTTCACCGCAAGGCAATTGCCATCGCCCTCAGCGTCGGCCTCGTTGCGGCGATCCTTCAGCCCATCAGCGGCGATATCAGCGCGCGTTTCCTGGCGGACAACCAGCCGGCCAAGCTCGCGGCGCTGGAAGCCCAGTGGCAGACCGAAGCGGGCGCTTCGTTGACGCTTGGCGGTATCCCCGACGAGGAGAGCCAGACGACGCGGTTCGGCATTGAGATCCCCTACGGCCTGAGCCTGCTGGCGCATCACGACCCAGACGCCGAGATCACCGGGCTGGACGCGATTCCCGCTGACGAGCAGCCGCCGGTGGCGATCGTGCACATTGCTTTCCAGATCATGGTCGGCATTGGGTTTACCCTACTAGGTGTCGGCCTTTGGGGCGCAGTCCTCGCCTGGCGCAGGCGCGAGCTACCGACGCACCCTTGGTTCCAACGGGCGCTGATGCTCTGCGGACCGCTCGGCTTTATCGCAATCGAGTCGGGTTGGGTCGTTACCGAGGTTGGCCGCCAACCCTGGGTCATCTACGGCATTCTACGAACCGAGGACGCGGTGACGGACGTGCCGAACCTCGTGGTGCCCTTCGTCAGCTTCACTGTCCTCTACATCTTCCTCGCCATCGCAACGGCCTGGCTGCTCTACCGGCAGGTTGTGATCGAGCCGCGCGAGGAAGAGCGCCAGACCGCCCCGGACACAACGGGAGAGCCCGGGTATGCCGGCTCCTGAAACCGCAGTCGCCGGCGCGATGCTGATCGCCCTGATCGGCTACGCGGTGCTGGGCGGCGCGGACTTCGGCGCCGGCGTCTGGGATCTCTTTGCCAGTGGTCCGCGACGGGCGCGCCAACGCCGGATTATCTCCGACGCCATCGGCCCGATCTGGGAGGCGAACCACGTCTGGCTCATCCTTGTCATCGTCATTCTCTTTACCGGCTTCCCGCGAGCCTTCGCCGTCATCATGACCGCGCTGCACATCCCGGTTACGCTCATGTTGATCGGGATTGTCCTGCGCGGCACTTCTTTCGTCTTCCGCGCCTACGATTCGCCCAACGACCGTGTCCAGCGCCGTTGGGGGCGCGTCTTCGCGATCTCGAGCACGCTGACGCCGGTGATGCTCGGGCTGATCGTCGGGGGCATCTCGTCGGGCAAGATCGAGGTCGATGATGGCGTCGTGACCAGCGGCTGGTTCAACGCCTGGATCGATCTCTTCGCGCTTGCCGTCGGTGGCTATACCCTAACGCTCTTCGCCTTTCTGGCAGCCGTGTTCCTAACCGTTGAGGCACTAGATGAGCCGGCTGTCCAGGACGACTTCCGCCGGCGGGCGCTAGCTGCCGCCGTCGTGCTCGGCGTTTGTGCGTTGCTGGTCGGCGCGCTGTCGGTCGAGCGCGCGCCGGAGTTGCAGGATGAGCTGCTGCAATCGTGGTGGAGCTGGCCGCTCCAGGGCGCGACTGCGCTCGTCGCCCTCGGCGCGTTAGCGGCGCTCGTTACACGACGCTTCTTCCTGGCGCGCACCCTGGCCGTGGGGCAGGTCGCGTTGATCCTGCTCGGCTGGGGGCTCGCGCTCAACCCGTACCTCGTCGTCGATGATGTCACGATTGCCGAAGCGGCAGCGCCGGAGATCACGTTACAGTTGTTGCTGGGCGGCCTGGGGGCCGGAGCGCTTGTGCTCTTCCCGTCGCTCTACTATCTGTTCCGCGTGTTCAAGGGGCAACGCGCCTTCATACTCTTTGACCGCCGAGGGGAGCACCGTGCGCCATCCACTAACGCTGATGACTGACGAAGTTCCCGCGCTCCGGCTCGAACCCGGACGGAGCTGTCTGATACTCCAGGACGTGCACAATCCATTTGGCGACGAGGTCGATGGCTGGCTTGCCCGCACAGCCGACGAGAAAGTGCTCCGGCGCGAGTTCGACGAGTACTTCGCGGTGCTCAAGGTCATCGCGCCCAACTACATGCGCCTTGCCGACGCTTGCCGCCACGCCGGAATCGCCGTTGCCTACGTCAGCCTCGGGATGCCGCTCAACGCTCACCGTTCAGCGTTCCAGGAGGCGCTCGGCTGGATCTGGGAGGTTGACGGCCCCGAGTGGGGCTTCCCGGCAGCCTGGTCGCCGACTGACCGCGATCATGTCTTCGTCAAACAGGGCTGGGGCGCATTGACGAGCGACGGCTTCAGCGGATTTCTGCGCGAGCGTGGCATCGAGTCCGCCATCATTGCCGGGACACTCTATGACTACGGCATCCGTCAGACCTGCTACGAGCTGACCGACCGCGGCATCGGCAACCTCGTCGCCACCGACGCCGTCGTTGCCTTGACCCAGGACGGCCAGACGCACACGGCCGGCAACATCGCCCACGGCCTCACCAAGCTCCGCTCCACCGCCGAGATCGTCGATCTTCTGGACGTCATGAGCGATGCCGGGCATGTGCTGGTGTGAAACCGCACTCCCTGCCTTCTGTATCCGCAACGTGATGCGTTGCCTGCTCCATCGCGGAGGTGCTTGCCCGTGAGGAGGCCGAACTCGCCGATGCCAGTTGTCCATTGCCGACTCAAGGAAAGAATTCAATGATCCAGACAGTCCTCGGCCCAATCAACCCATCGGAACTCGGCGTCTGCCTGCCCCACGAGCACATCTGGTGCGACCAGAACACCGCCCCGCGCCGCGAGCTCTTCGGCGTCAGCCGCTCGACCGACGACTACATGCGGCTCGATGACGAAGCGAAGATGGTCGGCGAATTGGTCGCCTTTCGCGAAGCCGGCGGCGGAGCCATCATCGAAGTCACCTGCGACGGCTGGGGCCGCGATCTCGATGTCCTGGCGCGGCTATCGGAAGCCAGCGGTGTCCACATCATCGCGACCGCTGGCTTCTACATCGAGCCGTGTATGCCGGCGGATGTCGCGGAGCGTTCGGTCGAGGAGCTTGCCGCTCAACTGGTCCATGAGCTGACCGTTGGCGTCGGCCCGGACCAGCGCAAGCCAGGCATCCTCAAGACCTCCAGCCACCGGGCGCGGGTCGAAGGGCTCGAATTGAAAGGGCTCAAGGCTGTCGCGCAGGCGCATCTCAAGACCGGCGCGCCGATCACGACGCACACCACCGGCGCGCGGCGCCAGGAGATCCCTGGCGGCGTTGCGGCGGTCGAGCAGCTGAAGCTGCTCCAGGCCGAGAGCGTCTACGCCCACCACTTCATCGCCGGCCACGTCGATGAGCGGCCCGACATTGATGTCCTCGCCGACCTCGCCGGGCAGGGCGCGTACGTCCAATTCGATGTCATTGACAAAGAGAACTATCTCCTTGACGAGACCCGCGCCGAGCTCGACGCCGACCTGATCGCGCGCGGCCACGTCGAGCGCCTGCTCCTCTCCCACGACCGCAACCGCGACCACGAGATGCGCTACACCGGCCACACCGGCTACTGCCACATCTTCGAGGATTTCCTGCCCAGACTGCGGCGGCTGGGCATCAACGAGGACCAGATCGAGACGATGATGGTCGCCAATCCAGCGCGGGTGCTGGATGTTGCGGGTGTAGGGGAGTTTGTAGGTTGGAGTGGGTAGTTTGTAGGACGAGAACCAGCCCTCACCCCCAAGCCCCTCTCCCAATCTTGGGAGAGAGGGGCAAAGGCCCTTCACACACAATGTTGTACTGTTTCATATTGTAGATGGCATGAACTGACAGACGTCGGTAGGGGCGTGATTCATCACGCCAGCGCTGCGATCCATGCGTACGTTCGAGGGATGCGACTGCCGGGCGTGAGGGGCACCCCTTGGGTCCACGCCCCTA
>JAUIIK010000026.1 GCA_030431755.1 Chloroflexia bacterium | reverse complement strand
GCAACCGATGGTAGGTATTCCGGCCCGCGAAGCCGACTTGCACGCCTCGCTGTTCTGTGAACAATTGAGCGTAGCGACACATAGCCGCTCAACGCGAGTAGGGCCGTGGATGAGGACGCAGCGGTCACAGACGAGGCAGCAGCTCGCGCTCCCGCAGCTCGTCGAACGCGACGAAGAACTGGCAGCGCTCACTTCGGCTGTGCGCTTGCGCGCCCCGGACGAGGCCGAGATCATTCTCGTCGTCGGGGAGATCGGCGCCGGCAAGAGCGAGCTCTTGCGCGCGGCGCTCGATCGCGCCGAAACCGACGCCGAGCCGTCCGGGTTCCGCGCCCTCGTTGCCTGCCACCCGTCCGACATACCGTACGCCCCGTGGATCTCAATCCTCGAACGTAGCGGCGCGATTGCCGCGGACATACCGGAACCGCTCGGCGACCGTTCGCCGGCCGCACAAGGTCCGAATATCCTCATTCAACGCGCGTCACACGCACTCGCCGCCGCGTCGCGCGAGCAACCGATCGCGCTAATCTTCGACGACATCCAATGGGCAGATGCATCGACCCTGGACTTGCTGTTGGCAGTCGCCCGGCAAGCCCACGAGCTGCCATTTACGATCATCTTGGGCTGCGAGACCCCGCTGCGGGAAGGCGAGCCGATCGCTCGCTTTGTGCCCGCGCTACTGCGCGAAACAGCCGCGCACTCGATCGAGCTCGGCCCGCTTAGTCATGACGGTATCGAACAGGTCATCAGGCGGCGGTTCCCGGACCTGCCAGCGCCACAACGGGAAGAGCTGCTCCACCATGTCCGGCAATGGAGTGGCGGCAATCCGCTCTATACACTGGAGATGCTGGCCGGCATTCATGACGCGGCCGACGTTACGCATGCGCTTGCCACGCGGCGGCTGGACTCGCTTTCATTCTCGCTCAAGCAGCTCGCTGAATACCGGCTGGAGCAGATCTCGCCACAGGCGCGGGAGACGATTGAGCTCGCGGCCGTCGTCGGCGACAGCTTCGACCTCGATCTGCTCAATGCCATTTCTGAACGCGGGATGGACGATCTGATCAACGAGTTGGAAGAGGCGCTCGATGCCGGCATCCTGGCGGAGGAACGCGATGGCCGGCTCCGATTCCGCTACGGCGTTGTCCGGCAGCTCCTGACGGAAACACAATCGAGCCTGCGCCGGCGTCATCGGCACCGCGCCGTTCTGCGCGCACTGCAGGAAGCGGAAGGACGGCGGCCATCCACCCTGGATATCGCGCGGCACGCCGAGGCCGCCGGTGATCTCGTCACGGCGGTTGGCGCGTTTGAGGAAGCCGGGCATCAGGCGGCCCGTTTCTTTAACATGCCGGAAGCCGGGCAGCACTACCGCAAGGCGCTGGAGCTCTCGGACCAGGCCGGCAGCGCGCCCAGCTACCAGGATCTCCTACGGCTGCAATACGCCGATTGCCTCGTCCGCCGGGATGTCCCGGCGGCTATCCGGGAGTTCGAGAAGGTGGAAGGCAGCGCGTTCGTGCGTGGCGACGCGCCCATGCGCGACCGAGCCCGCCAACGACACGCAACGATTCTCTACGAGATCGGCCGGAGGGACGAAGCGCGGGATATTCTCGATGACTTGATCCCCGATCTCCAGGCGCGCGAGGATTGGCCAACGCTGGCCGACGCCCTCGTCTGCGCGCTCTACTGCGCGGCGCTCGATAGCGATTTCGGCTCGGTGGATCTGCTGGTCGAGAGCCTCGAAGCCATCTTCGACCGCATCGACAATGCGGGTTACCAGGCGCTGGCGCTCGTCGTGAAATCGGTCGCCGACGTAGCGCGGGGGCGTCCGGCCCGGGCCTCGTCAATGATGCGGCAGGCTATCACCATCGCGGAAGAGATCGGCCAGTTCGACATAGCCGCGCCCTACTCCGCCGTCACCTTCATGCGCGTCGATCTCTTTGCCAATCTCCACCGCCCCGAGCAGATCCACGAGCTCGTTGCCTGGGGCCAGCGTCTCGACGCCGAGGGCAATCGCCGCGCCGGCCTGTCCGTCGATGTCTGCGACTGCACGCCCGAGTTCGCGCTCTGGTACTTCCTGCGCAGTGAGTGGGAACAGGCGCGCGACTTTCTCTTGGACCCCATTGCCATCCGCGACGAGCCCCGGCCGCAATCGCCGAAAGACAACGTGACCGTTATCAGCGCAGAGCTCGCGCTCGCCCGCAGTGAGCCCGGCGAAGCCTCCAAGATTCTCGAATACATCGCGCCCACACCGCTGACTCCGATCGGAGATCACGGCTACCAGCCCTGGCTCATGGCCGTCGATCTACGAGCCCGCATAGCCCTCGCCACCGGCGATCTCAAGAGCGCGCAGGAGTGGCTCCACGCGCTCGACCGGGAGCTCGAACACAAGCCGCATGTCCCCGGCGAGCTCATGCTGGATCTCAACCGGGCGCGGACGCACCTTATCGAGGGGCAGGCGGCGCTGGCCGAGCCTGTTGCCGAAGCAGCGGTCAATACCGCTCGACGGACCCAGAACGTGCTGGCCCAGATCGACGGCTTGCAGCTCCACGGCCGCAGCCTGGCGGCCCAGGGACACGCTGAACGGGCAACCGGCGCGGTCGAGGAAGCGATCGTCCTCGCCCGGCGCTGCCAGCTCTTCTACCTTGAAACCCTCTCCCGCATCACACTGTTCGAGATCGCCGCCGAGCTCGGCTCCGGCCAGCTCAAACAGGACGAGCTCGAAGCGCTGCGGGCGGAGCTACGCGAGCTTGGCGCGCACGCGGCCGAGGAGCGCCTCACAACGCTGCTCCACAAGCTCAACAATGTCCGCCCTGGCGGCCTGACCCGCCGCGAAATCGAGGTGCTGGGCCTGATCGTCGAGGGCAAGACCGACAATGAGATCGCCGAGGTGCTCTTCATCAGCCCTCGCACCGTCAGCACCCACGTCGGCAACATGCTCGCCAAAGCCGACGTCATCAACCGCGTCGAGCTCGCCACCTGGGCCCACCAGAACAACGCGCTGGCCTGAACCAACGACCGGCGGCCTCCCGCCTTCCGGACCACGCAAAAAGCCCCGGCCCCGCAGCCTGGACAGCCGCGCAGCCGGGGCGTTGAACGCCGCTCCTAGTCCTCGTAGACGAAGACGTTCTGCTCGTAGAACAGGATCATGTCGACGGTGACGTGGTCGGTGTCGAACAGCTCCTGGATGATCTCGTCGATGGTCCCGACACCGGCGATGAGGGCCGGCTCAATGCCGAAGACATTCTCTTCGATGAAGCGCATTGTCTCGACCGTAAGCTGGCCATCGCGCGCCAACTGCTTAATGAGCAGGTCGGCGGAGACACGCGACGCAACGGGCGGCGTGTCTTCAATGAGATACGAGCGGTGGCCCGGGACATAGTCGATCACCGACTTGCCGCCGGACTCGCCGGTAGCGTTCTCGACGCCGGCGCTTGCGCCGAACGGAACGGCCAGCAGCAGGCCGAGCACGATGGCGGCGACGGCGAAGCGTGATGCGAAATGGGACATGATAGGATCTCCTCACATGCTTGGAGTGGTTGCAACGGACAGTCATTCCAGGGATCGAGGGGTCTCCCGGCCAGCGGCTCATTCCTGCAAGAGTCAGCCGCGGGTGTTGGGGCCCCTTTATTGCGTGTCGCTCATGCTTCCTCCTTACCTACCTCTCAATTCACGGGGAGCTTCGGCTCCTATTGCCGAACCTCCCGCGGTCGCGATCTGCAACCCGCGTTGCAACGACGACCTGGTATCAGGATAGGGACACAGCCGTCACGCAACATCGGGAGATGTCGCTATCTTCAACCCATCCGCTCACGCTACGTATGTGCGAGGTCGCGGCGGGTGGACTACGGAGGCAGGTCGACCCTCAGGGCGCACTACGTAGTTCCCCCGTGGTCGGGAGCATTCACGGGGTACGTGTGGGGTAGATGCTGTGGATTGTCTCGAGTTGGATCGGGTACCCAGATGCGAGGCAAGGGCGGTCAGGTAAGGACGACCTCGTTCGCGATGGCCCAGGCGGTGAGTTCGACGCGGTTGCTCGCGCCCGTCTTGTTGAGCATGTTGGAGATGTGAGTGCTGACAGTGCGGTGACTGATGTAGAGCGCCTCACCAACCTCGGCATCCGTCCGGCCCTCAGCCACCAGCCGCAGGACCTCGACCTCGCGTTGGGTCAGCCCCCCGGCGTGGGAACGGCGCGAGTAGCGGCCGATTAGCCGCTCCGCCCGGCGTATGGCCGGCGCGGCGTTCATGTCACGCAAGATATTCAACGCTGCTTCGACATCGCGAATGACGTCATCTCGCGATCCATCGACGACGGCCCAGACCTCTGCCCGTGTGAGGTAGGCAAGCCCGAGGTGATAGCGCAGGCCGCACCGCTCGGCCGTTTCAATCGCCAGCGCCAGCTGTCTCCCGGAACGCTCCGGTTCACCCAATTGGGCCAGGCACTGCGCGTGGAGACACAGTGCGTCGAGATGGGCGAGCATGTTGTGCGTCTGCAATGCGCGCGCGGCGGTGCGCTCCATCAGATCGGCGGTTGCCTGGGCGTCACCGGTTCCGGCCGCGAGGTGAATTCGCGCTCGAAGCGTCTCGAGTATCAGTTCGCCGGGCACGTACAGCTTGCCTTCGAGCGCCTGGTCGAGCGCAACCACCCACTCGCGCGAGAGTTCGACCTCCGACTGATCGAGCGCGACCTTCACCCAGCGTTCGACCGCCAAAATCCACTGGCGAAATGAGTGCGCTCCAAGCTGCGACTGCGGATCGGACGCGATGTAGCCGAGGTTATCGACGGCATCGTCATAGCGGCCCTCGATCAACGCCAGTTCGGAGGCGGTGCCATAGGCTATGTCGCGTTGCGTCTGAGACCAGCGCGCATCCTGGTGGTCAGCGGGATCGACCATCAGGTCGTGCGCCTTGGCCATATCGCCCTGGAGGAGATACCAGTAAGCGAAGGGCAACGAGCACTCCGGCGCTTTTGTCCCGGCCAAGCGGTCACTGTGCCGGTTCAGCCCGATGCCACGCTCGACAAGCTGCGCCACCGATTCAGGGTGTTCCAGGTTCGATGGAACGTCGATGCTGGTGAAGACAACCCAGGCAAACCCGGTTGCGTAGTCAAGCCGCCCCAGTTCCTCGATGATGTCGACACTCTCACGGCCAACCAGCGGCGCGCGCTCGACATCCTTGCCAAGCCCAACCATCGCGTGGGCGCTGAGGTGCATCGCGATCGCGCGAAACTGAGCATTGTCGATCTCCTCGCTCAGCTCGAGCAAGCGCTCGGCGACGCGCTCCACCTCGGGAAAATCGCTCAACGTCGACGCGCAGAAGCCGCAGTACACCAGCGTTTCACCGAGCAGCTGCACGTCTCCAATCTGCTCAAGCTCCGGCAACGTCTCATAGAGGAGCGACTGCGCCTGGGCAAGTTGACCGGTTTCGTAGAGGATCTTCGAGCGCCGAAAGTTCGCCCTGGCCTGTAACTCACTGTCGTTGCGAATTGCCGCCCGCGCCGCGACGCGGTTGAGCTCGATGCTCGCGAGATCCCGGTCCTTCATCCAGATGGCATCGAAGTAGGCAAGCCGCAGGAGATCGAGGCGCACATCGTCGATCCCGGCGGTGTCCGCGATACCCATCGCCTGGTGATAGAACTGAGCGGCCTCGGCAAGGGCGAAGACACGCATCGCGCGGTCTCCGGCATCGACTAGCGCTTCGTAGGCGGCACCGGTCGCGCCCGACGCCAACGCGTGGAAGGCGATGGTCTGCGGAGAGGCATCGCGTTCGATGAGCGTCGCCAGCAACGCGCCATGCAGGCGGCGCTTGCGGAGCGCGGAGAACTCCTCCATCAGCGCCTGCTGCACCGCGCCATGGCGAAAGCGCGTATCGCCATCAAGCGCTTCGACCAGCAACCCACGCTGGATCGCCAGCTCAAGCTGATCGAGCAATGTCTCGACCGGCGCTTTCGACAGGAGCTCGAGCAGGTCGAGATCGATGGCTTCGCCAATGATCGCGGCAAAGCGCAGTGTCTGTCGAACATCTTCGGGCAATTGCGTCAGACGGTAGCGAATCATCGCCTGGAGCGAGGTTGGCAGCAGCCGTAGATGCTCGCGGACATCGGGCACCGTCGTGGGGTCGAGGACCTCCAGCGAGCGCAGCAGCTCGGCGAGGAAGAGCCGGTTGCCGCCGCTCAGGTCGAGCAATTGCTCGATCACCTGTCCGAGGCCGGTCGGATCGAGCCGGGGGCAGGTCGTCGCGAGCGCTTGCTCAATCTCGGAGCTGACCGCCGGTTCCAGTTCGATCTGGCTGGCGTGCGGCTCGGTCAGCATACGCGGCACGAACTCAGCGACGGCCGATGGTTCAGCCAGCGGCGTCGCATGGGTCACCAGCACGAGCACCGGCCGGTTGCCGATTTCCTGGATCAGGCGGTAGAGCAGCACAAGCGATGGCTCGTCGCTGAGATGGACATCATCGACGGTGATGAGCATCGGCGTCTTCTGGAACATGTCGATCAGGCTGCGGGCGGCTCTACGGCCAAGCTCGTTGCCGGACCCGGCCGCCGGCTCCGCCGACCCGAGTGGCGCGGGCATCATCGCGCCAAACTCAGGATGCCGATCGATGAACGCGGACCAGGGACCATAGGGCACGCCGCTGTCCAGGTCGCTGCAGCGCAGCCGGTAGACCTGGCCGGGGTCGAGCGCGAGCGCGTCGCGCAGGGCCGCCAGCAGGGTGCTCCTGCCGTTGCCGGGCTCGCCACCGATGAGGATGGCCTGCCCTTGCCCCTTGAGCGCGAGCCCCCAGGCAGCGACAAGGACCTTCAGGTATCTGTCGTTCCATGTCAGCAATGCCCGGGAGCTCATCGCGTCACCCGCTCAACTTCGCTCGGACCCGCCAGCTCTAGCCGTTGCCACCAGCGCAGCAGTTGATGCTGTCAATTGGCACCTTGAACTTGCAATCTCCGTCTGGATCAACATAGGTGCTCGTCAGGAGCTCCAGAAGCGAACTTACATCCACATTCATGAAGAACAGGAAGGTGGTGTGGTCATCGTGGAACTGATCTTCGTTGCAGAAGTTCTCGGGCCATGCGCCGGACTCGGCAGTCCTCACTTGGTGGAAGAACTTCCTAATCGTGATCGGAACCCACTGATCCTTGTACAACGCATTTTGAGACTGATTAGCCTGATCCTCGTCGTCCCCAGACGACTCAACCTGGCCCGTCGCGGCGACGGTCGGCTCATCGTTGTTGTGCGTTGTCGACTGGCGATAGCACCACTTGAACGCCTTAGCTTCTTTTTTAGAGAGGACATCTTTTAGCACGATGGAACCGTCGGACAACCCTTTCACATGTCCGGCAACCGTCCGCGTCTTATCATTTTCACGGAAGTTGATGAGCACCAAGGGGCGCACTCCGCTGTCGATCGTCGCCTCGGCTGCCAAGTGTTTCATGAGGCGGCCAGGCGCAAACGTCCTCTTGTTGTCTTCAGACACTGAAGACTCCTCTCCCACACACGCATCCCGGAGGCGGCTGGCAACGCAGTATGCCGGTGAGACATCTGCAGGTTGGCCCAGACTCCGAATCGGCGCTGCACGAGAACCCGCAGCCACCGGAACGCTCAAAAATCCGATGGCCTAAGGCTAACAACGCCAGTTGGCGGCTCCATCCGTGAAACTACGTAGGATTTGGGCCAACCAGCGACTTACGTAGTCACACCAATCGAGCTGCGCGGAGCGCGCGCCAGCCGCTGATCTACGCCCGTCACCCACCCGGGCTATGTCACGGTTGCCAGAGCCGCTCCAACTCGTTCGCGATTTGTTCGACATCTCGCACTTGCCCGGACGAAACGCGCACGCAGAGCTCTTCAGCAGCATCCACCGGGAATGCATCGGGAAGCGCGATGCCGACACGCCGGAGATAGAACTCGGCAAGCAAGAATCCAGTGCGCTTATTGCCGTCTTCGAATGGATGCCCCTGCGTGATGCCGCGCAACAACATCGCAGCCTTCTCGAAGCTATCAGCGTGAATGTCCTCACCGTCAAATGTCTGGAACGCAGCACCAACGATTTGCTCCACCAGATGCACGCCGCGTGTCGGACCGGCCCGGCCGCCGGTCCTGGCGACAACGAAGAGATTCAGGTAGATTGCAGCCCCACTCAGATATCGGATCGCTACTACCCGAGACTCAAAACGACGATCGGTGAGATCAACTGGAGATTGCAGGAACTCCTCAAGCTGGCGCAGCAGGCGTTCGAGCTCGGATCGCGGCGCGGGTTGCCGGGGCGACACCTATCTATTGGCCAGGCGCGTCAGGAGCTCCCGAATGTCGTCGCGATCGAGCAATTCTTCGAGGTCCAGCCCCGGTCCCTGAACATCTCCATCCTCCGCCGCAAGCGCCTCTGCCACAGCTGCCCCGCGTTCATCGCGCGGGATGGCACGCATGGCATGGTCGACTTCTGTCATCGTCCGCAGCAATCCCTCGTGGTCGAAGATTGATGGCGACTGCTTCGTATCCGCGATGGGCACGATTGCCGCAATCGGGATGCCGTGCTTCTCCACGATGACCTGGCCCCCGCGGTGATAGACATCGTCGAGTATGCGGCTGAACTGCCGCCGAGTTTCTGCAACGCCAAGCGTGCGAACTTCGCCCTGTTCCGACACCCACGCCTCCTTGTACATATCTGTACAGAAGTGTACACAACACCCTTCGGCATGCGCGTGATCTCAGCTAGCTGGAAATCGCACGGCCAATGCGGGCGGTGTCGGGGCCGCCGCCGGAGATGATGCGGACGCCGTCGTCGAGGAGGTGGCGGACGTTCTCTTCGGTCGTCTGGTTGGGGTCGTTCCAGGAACAGAGGAAGGCCAGGCCTTTCTCGTCGCAGGCGGCGCGGATCGTCCGGCGGGCGGCGTCCAGCTCCGGCGGGTAGGGCGGGTCGTGGGCATCGCGGTAGCCAAAGGCCATGCCCATGTCGCCCGGCCCCCACTCGGCGAAGGCGAGGCCGGGCACGGCCGCGATCTCGCGGGCATTGGCGACCGCCTGGCGATCCTCCATCTTCAGACCGAGCAGCAGCTCGCCCTCCGGGTTCAGCGGCCAGGGGTCGGCAATCCGCAGATATTCGTCGACCTCGACGCCCCAGATCTCGGCCGGGCGCTGCTGGCCGCCGGAACCGCGCTCGCCATGCCCTAGCCCGTCGCCAACGCCAATGGTTTGGAAGGGATAGCGGCAGTGCTCGACGAAGGCCCGAACCGCGTCAGCCCGCCGGGCGTGGGTGTGGAGGACGCCATGAACACCAGCCGTCAGCACCTGGCGAATCTGCCAGGCGTTGGCGTGGACCTCGGCCGCCGTCCGGCAGTTGGAGGGCAGCGTCGCGATCACCGCCGGCGTGCGGTGGCCGCTCGGCAGCGGGCCGCCGTCGACGAGGCCGCGCATGAACGCCGTCAGCCCGACAGGGTCGAAGGCGTGATGCTCGAAATCGACCATCAGGAAGTCGGCCCAGGTCGCGGCCTGTTCGACGCCATGCTCGTAGGTCAAATCGCCTGCCGCTGTGTAGTAGAGCACGTCGCCAGCATCGAGCAGGTCAATCGCCCGGTTGATACGCACCATCGTTTGCTCCCGGCTCATGAGTTGTTTGCGATACCGTCGAGCGACACCGTAGCATGGATGGGGGTGGCATGGAGGGCAAGCGCCAACGGCTGCGGACAGGCGTCAGCAGCGCGTCATTAGTAGATGGGGTTTGAGGTTATTACGAGGAGACGATCGCGATCATCGCCAGCAGACACACGGTCGCGATGCCGAGCGCGATAAGACGTGATTTCCCGGTTGGACTCGCAATCCAGCGTTCAACCAAGCGAGCCATCCCTCCTTCAACACAATCCGTTAGCCCGTCAAACCTACCTGCAAACTGTTAACGCGCGGTCGTACGCGGCGGTTGCGCGCTTGTGACAAATTGGCAGCGCCACGCATGTGCGCGCCAAATTCATTGACAGTGAGGCACAAAGCCCTGTACGATGATAATGAACGTACACCTATGGGGGAAACAAGGGAGATCAGGGTGAATCAGGGGCGCATGACGGCTCGCGCAGCCGTTCCGTATCTCGTTGGCATTTTCGCGCTCGTGGGCTTTCTCATCGGAACGCTCATGGTAGCTGGCGCGCAATCCGAAGATGGCGGCGGTCTACGCGTCGTCCACGTCGGCATCGACACGCCGCCGGTCAATGTGACGGTCAACGGCGAACCGCTTGCCGAGAACCTCTTCTGGCTCGAAGCCACCGAGTACATGGACGCTCCGGCCGGGGATCATGAGATCGCCATCTTCGATCCCGACACCAGCCTGGATGAACCAATCGCGACCGTGATGGTCACCACCGAAGCCGGGAACAACTACAGCGCGGTCATCAGCGGCGAAATGCCCGAGCCGACCATCGTCTTGATCGTCGATGGCAACGACGGCGGCGTCGAGGCCGGCATGGGCGCGTTGCGCTTCTTCAATAGCGTGCCCGACGCAGCAATGATCGACGTCGCAACCAGCGATGGAACAATGCTTGCCGAAGGTGTCGCAGCCTTGAGCGTCAGCGATTACGTGATGGTCCCGCCGGGCGAGCACGACATTGAGTTCCGCGAGGCCGGCACCGAGAACGTCCTCTACACCGAGGAAGGCGCATTCATTGAGGACGGCGCGTTCCAGACAACCTACCTCAGCGGGCTGGCCGACCTGACCAACTTCGCGGCCGAGACATTCATCGACGAATACCGTGGCGAGTCCGGTGGCAGCGACGAGCCGACCGCAACCGAGGCGGCGGACGGAACAGCCACGGAAGAGCCGGAGACAACTGCGACGGCGGATATGACGGCAACCGGGGAGCCGGAAGCTACGGCAACAGCCGAGCCCGCCGAACCAACAGCGACCGCTGAACCAGAGCCGACCGCAACACCAGAGCCCCCGCCGGCGATGCCTTCCACCGGGGCCGGCGGGCTGGCAAACGACTCAGGCGGCAGCGTCTTCCTGGTCGGATTGCTGGCGACGCTCTGCCTGGCAGCGGGCGGCGGACTCCTCTTCTGGACCCGGCGCACAGCCTAGCCGCCTATGCGAGCCATTCAGCTCGTCGCGGTCGCGCTCATGCTGATGGGCGCGGCCGCGGCGAGTTTCGTCATCTGGCAATTGGCCGGCACGAGCGCCGATGAGCCGGAGTTCAGCGGCCCCGCGCCGGTGCTCATCGGCGACGCCCCGCCGCCCGTGACATCCACACCCTCAGCCAGCGCCGCCGGGATGACGGCTACACAGCCCGAGGGCGAACGCTCCACGACCGCTCCCGCCACGCCGACGGAAACTACACCCGACCGCAACCTCGCCCCGCCAGCGCAGCCGGCAGCACGAACCCCTACGGAGCGTGGCCCGGCAGAGGCGACGTCGACGACAACTGACGGCGCGGCCCGTAGCGCAGCCCGTCAAACACCGGAAGCGGGCGTTGTGCCGGTGCGCGTCCGCATACCCAGCATCGGCATCGAGCCGCGCGTCGTGCCCGTCGGCCGCAACGAACGCGGCGAGATGGCGTCGCCGGCGAACTACTTCGAGGTCGGCTGGTGGGAACCGGGAGCGCTCCCCGGAGCCTATGGCCGGGCGGTGCTGGCCGGCCACGTCGACACGCCCGATGGGGAGGCAATCTTCTACGGCATCGACCGGCTTGCCCCCGGCGACGAGATCTTCGTCCGTGGCGAAGACGAGAGTCAGCCGGAGCTGCGCTTCGTCGTCACCGGCGCGGCGCTCTATCACGTCGACCACGCCCCGGTCGAGCAGATTTTCGGGCAGTCGGCCGACCAGGAGTTGATTCTGATCACCTGCGGCGGCTCGTTCGACCGGCGCAGCGGCGAGTACCTCTACCGCCGCGTCGTCTTCGCCAAGCTTGCGCCCTGACGTCGCGCCCTCACCCTGCCGGCAACGGATCGCGCGGGCTCTCCCAATCGAACGCGCCGGTTTCGCCGGTCGTTCGCTGGATGATTGCCCCGGCGAGGTCGACCCGCTCAGCGAGCGTGCCGGCACGGTAGTAGCGACGGGCCAACGCCGCCAGCTCGGCGTCAAGCGCCGCCAGCGCGGACATCAAGTCCTTTGCCCGCGGCTGCCAGCGCCGCGCTTGCCAGAAACGAAAGCGCAACGCCTGGGCGACCGCGTCGTGCAGCAGGTTCGTCGCGAGCCCGGCGTCATTGGCGCGGCTGTCGAGCGCGTCTTCGAAGACCATCGTCGTGGAGTAACGCAGGTTGGTCAGCTGCTCGTCGCTGACGGCGGGCCCGGCCGCGAGAAACTCCCGGGCACGGTCAATCCAGGCCGTCATGCACCCATCGCGGTCGAGCGCCAGGTGGCCGGTTGCCAGCATGTGCGCCGTGGTGGGGCGGCCGCTGGCGAGGTCCTCGGCAAAGTAGCTCTCCATGAATCCGGGATGGTTGACAAAGAGCTCGACCGGCACACCGCCGAAGCTACGCTGAATGCGCTGCCGCCAGGGTTCAGCGTGGAAGATGAAGATGTCGAGGTCACTGGAGGCGTCCGGATGGCCCCGGACAATCGAGCCGGTGACGACGACTGCCGTCGGCTCAAAGCGCTCGCAGAGGTAGTCGAGCGCAAGCGCCAACGCGTTGTCGTAGCGCACGCCGAGAGCGGGCACATCGATTGCTCTGTCCATCCGCAGCACCGCCCCCGGTCCAGGCTTTGCCGGCGATTCGCCCGCATGACGGATAGCGCGACAAATCGTTAGTCCGCCGCAACGTTTCGATTGCCGGCGGTGTTAACCATAGTAGCTGGAGGGTTGACAGGCGGGAACGCGGTGATTAGACTTTGCAGAGTGAATGAATATTCATTCACTTGAATGAAGCGGCATTCATTTAGCGCAAGGAATCCTATGGCCCGCGTAACGCAAGCCCATTTAGATGCCCGTCGCGAAGATATCCTCGAAGCTGCCCAGAACCTCTTCCTCAATCGCGGCTTCAACAATGTCACCATGCAAGACATCGCCACCGAAGCCGGCATCAGCGCTGGGGCGATCTACCGCTACTACCCGGGCAAGGACGAGCTCGTCCACGCCTATCTCGAACGCTGCGTCGGCGGCGGCCCGGCCGCCCTCGTGCGTGAGATCGCGCCGGAGGCTCCGCCGCTCAAACGCCTGATCGCCATCGCCAGCGCGGTACAGGGCATGTGGCTCGAAAGCAGCGGCGACCAGATCATCAGCGACATCCAGACGAAAATGGCCGGCATTCGCCAACCCGACGACATTGGTCCAATGGTGCGCGATGCCCGCGAACAGCTCTTCGACGCGCTGATCGAGATCATTGAAGCCGGCCAGCGGGCGGGAGAGATCGATCCGAAATTCAACGCGCGCGCCCTGGCCATGAGCCTGAATGCCTGGGTCGCGGGCATCGGCGTCGAAGCGCTTGAATCCGGAGAGGAGCAGCTAGAGGAGCAGCTGGAACAGATGTTTGGGGTCTTGATCGAGATCCTCAACCGGCTTGGGCCGGCCGCCGACGGCGCGGCCTAACTACTCGACGCAGAGTATGGCAAGGATGAAGGAACCAATGGCAGGAACGAACCCACGCGGCTTCACCGGCCGCCTCGCAGACCTGGCAATACGCAACCCCTGGAAGACCGTCGCTGTCTGGCTGGCACTGTTCATTGTCGCCGGCACCATTGCGGCAGTGTTTCCAGCGGATATGACTACCGACGCCAACTTCACGAACGATCCAGACGCCAAGCAGGCCGACGAGCTGATCGCTGAGCGCATGGACAGCGCGCCGAGTCCCGATGAGCTCGTCGTCGTCAAATCAGATGGCGCAACCGTCGACAGCCCGGAATTCCAGGCATTCGTCACCGGCCTCCAGGCAGATCTCGCTGCGGACTCGGGCGGCTTCGTCGGGCAGATCGTCAGCTACTACGACACTCAGGATCCCAGCCTCGTCTCCGATGACCAGCAGGCGATGATCCTGCCCGTCTTTATCGGGGATTACGGGGCAAGCGTCGCCAGCTACGTCGAGATCGTCGAAGAACACAATGGCGAGGATGGCTTCAGCGTCCACACCGGCGGCCAGGAGAGCATCAACCTCGCCTTCGAGGAGACGGCGGAGTCCGACCTCCTCACCGGCGAGACGATCGGCATCTCGGTCGCCTTGATCGTGCTGGTGATCGTCTTCGGCACGCTCGTCTCGGCCGGCATCCCGCTCGGCCTGGCGATCACATCGATAGCCATTGCCGTCGGCTCGACAATGATCATCGGCCATGCTTTCGAGCTCTCGCTCTTCGTCACCAACATGATCGTCATGATCGGCCTGGCCGTCGGCATCGACTACGCCCTCTTCATCGTTGGGCGCTACCGCGAGGAGCTGCGCGCCGGGCGCGACATAGCGAGCGCGATCGTCCGGGCGGGCGACACGGCCAGCAAGGCCGTCCTCTTCAGCGGCATGACCGTCGTCATCGCCCTGCTCGGCATGCTGATCGTGCCCTCGACGATCTTCAATAGCCTTGGAACCGGCGCGATCATCGTCGTAATCGTCTCGGTCGCCGCCACGCTGACCTTGCTGCCCGCCATCATGCAATTGCTTGGCAACAACATCAGCAAAGGCACCGGCCGTGTGCTGACCGGCACACTCGGCGTCGTGCTCCTGCTCTTCGCCGTCTTCTTCCAGGTCGGCCTCGGCGTCCACATCGCCTTCACGATCGTCTACGCCGTCCTCGGCATCGCCTCGCTGGCGGCCTCGGCGCTCGACCTGCCAGTGCTGCGGATGCGCGATTCAACAGCCAGCGGCGGCTTCTGGGATCGCCTGACCGGCTTCGTGATGCGCTACCCGGCGGCGCTCGTCTCGGTCACGACCGTCGCGCTGCTGGCCATCGGCCTCGTCTACTTCACCATCAACCTCGGCCAGTCGGGCATCAGCACGCTGCCGGAGGACGCCTCGGCGCGCCAGGCCTTCGAGCTGCTCGGCGCTGAGTTCAGCGGCGTGTCGCTGGAGGAGCCGCACGTCGTCGTCATCGATGCCGACAATGTGAATGCAGACGAGATCCAGACCGGCATCGAGGAGTTCACCGCGCTCGCGGCAACCGATTCCGCCTTCGGCCCGGCAAGTGTTCAGACCAATAGCGCCGGCGACCTGGCGGTCATCTCGCTGCCGGCCACGAGTGACGTGCAGAGTGACGCAGCCCTGCGCGCCGTCGAGACCTTGCGCGGTGCGTACGTGCCGCAAGCGTTCGGGGGCGTCGACGCCAATGTCGTCGTTGGCGGCCCGAGCGCGTTCACGGTCGACTTCAATAACGTCGTCGATACCTTCACACCGGTTGTCTTCGCCTTCGTGCTCGGCATGAGCCTGGTCCTGTTGTTGCTGGCCTTCCGCTCAATCGTCGTCCCGATCAAGTCGGTCATCATGAACCTGCTGTCGGTCGGCGCGAGCTACGGCTTGCTGGTGGCTGTCTTCCAGCACGGCTGGGGCAACGAGCTCTTCGGCTTCAAGCAGGTCGACCGGATCGACGCCTGGATCCCGCTGATGATGTTCTCGATCCTCTTCGGGCTCTCGATGGACTACCACGTCTTCCTGCTCAGCCGGATCAAGGAACACTACGACCAGACGCACAACAACGCCGAGTCGGTCGCCTACGGCCTGCGCTCGACGGCCTCGATCATCACCGGCGCGGCCCTGATCATGGTCGCCGTCTTCGGCGGCTTCGCGATGGGCGAGCTATCGATGTTCCAACAGATGGGCTTCGGTCTGGCGATCGCCGTCATCATCGACGCCTCGATCGTCCGGGTGATCCTCGTCCCGGCCGGTATGAAGCTGCTGGGCGACTGGAACTGGTACTTCCCCAACTGGCTCGGCTGGCTCCCGGAGATCAACGTCGAAGGCGTCGACGACGACACCTTTGAACCGGCGGGCGCACCGGCTGGAGACTAGCTGAGTTTGTAGGTTGTAGTGCGTAGTTTGTAGGAAATCCACCTGGCGCTTCTCCCCTCTCCCCGCGCAGCAGTGGGAGAGGGGTTGGGGGTGAGGGAACTCCCCGGCTTTCCTACTCACTACAACCTGCAAACTACGTACTACTCATCCGGAACACTCGCCAACACCTCAACCGGTAGGTCGTAGCCATGTTGGCGGATCGTGGCCGAGAGGGCGCTGGCGCTGAAGCGGCGGCCGGTGAGCGATGCGGAGTCCTGAAGCGCCAGGTAGACACAGGCTTCGGTGAGCTCCATTGAATCGCGGTAGCGGACGCGGCGCGCCTCGGGCCAGGCGGCGAATTCGGCGGCAGTGACCGAGGTGGGCTTGAGCGGCCGGTCACCGATGTCCTGGCCGGGCGTCAGCAGGTTGACGCTGACGTTATGCGGCGCGAGCTCCTCGGCCAGCGCATAGGAGAACCCTTCGAGGCCGAACTTCGCGGCGCAGTAGTCTGTCTCTCCGGCCGAACCAACCCGCCCGGCGCGCGACGAGATGTTGATGATCGCACCACGTCCACCAGCGATCATGGCCGGCGCAAAGGCCCGGATGAGCCGCATCGGTGCAAGCAGCATGATCTCCAACGTCACTTCCACATCGTCCTGAGTCTGATCCAGAAACGCCTGATTCCGCAGGATACCCGCGGCGTTGACCAGCACATCGACTCGACGATGGCGCGCCAGGACGCTAGCCGCGAACGCCTCGGTCGCGGCCCGATCGGTCAAATCCAGGATCGCGGTCTCCAGGCTGCCGCCCGCGGCGCCCACGGTCATCCGTAGCTCTTCCAGTTCAACGGTGACCTCGGAGGTTGCGACAACGTGCGCGCCATGCCGCGCCAGCATCCGGCAGATGCTATGCCCCCAACCACGCCCGGCGCCGGTGACGACCGCGACCCGGCCACGCAACAAGTTACTTACGTGAGAAGTCCTAGACTGCTTAGCCATCCCTGCATGCCTTCCAGTACGTCTGCTCCGGCGCGGCGTTCGCGACTTTTTCGCAATTCATGTACAAAGACCTAGACACCTCACGATCCGGCGACGACAACGAAGCCGGTACGGACCCTCGATAGACTCCAGCGCGTTGCGGGAGTATGGCAACCGGAAACGGTGAACGGCGATGTCGCGCGGATATCAACCACTGGTCGCATACAGCGCGCTCTCTGACGTTCCGATCGAGGAGGCGCGCTTCCAACCCGGCGTCGCCGACGAAAACTTGCTCGAAGCTGGACGCTTCGGCGGGTCCTTCATCCGCCCTGCCCCCGGCTTCCAGTCGATGATCTACCTCCATGACGGCGAGCGGCATCGGGTGATTGCCTTCTGGCAGAACGAGGTCTCGATCGAGCAATTCCACGCCGGCCGTCGCAAAGAGCTGATCGAGCAAGAGCGGCGGGAGTTGCCGGAAAGCCCGTGGGTTCACCAGGTCGAATCCTTCCGGCGCGGCGTTGCCCGGCGACAGCTGCTCGGGCCGCGCATGGGCATGCAACAGATGGACCTGGCAACCGTGTCCGGATTTGCGCCGGCGTTGATATACGAAGTGTCCGGAGCGACCGATATGGCTGCGATCCTGGAGCTCTGGGCCGACCTGGTGCCACGGGCTGGCGCGCCGAAGATTCAGGAGTATGCGGGCTTCATGTTCTTCGCCGCCTGTGACTATGGCGCGGGAGACTTCTCCATCTACCTCGGTTTCCGCGACCGGCCCGGCTGTGATGGCTTCAAGGTATCGGAATTCGCCGTTGCCTACCATCGCGCCGCGACCGAGATTCTAGCCAGCCAGGACGCCACGTTGACGATCCACGAGGGCAACACCCTCGCCTGGACCGTCCGCCAGATCGACTAGCCGCTGGTCCAGCTACAGCGCCGCATCGATCAAGAGTCGCGGTTCACGATAGTCAACGATCCCGCCGGGTCACCAGACTTGTGCTGATCGCGATGAATCCGCCAGGCGTCACCTGACCAGGAAGAGCGCTGACCGCCTCGAACCAGCTGTGCGGCAGTTTCCCACGTCGTAGTCCGCGTCAACGTATGTGCTAGACAAAGACTCCGGGAGCCAGAATTTCCAGCGCAGCGCGTACGCGATCACAGCGGCCAATGCGTAGCGCCTCGACCGGTTTGATGCCGCCGAGATAGCGATTGTCAGTATTGAGCCATGTTCGAACCGCCACACGACTATCGAATGTGGCCTGCAGTTCCTGCTCAAGCTCAAGCAACTGCGTGATGCGCTCGCGAGTGGCCCGCTGAGGCAGCGCCTGCTCGCCCTGCCAGCGGTTGACTGTCCGTGGCGTAACGCAGAGCACATCCGCCAGCTCCTGGCTATCCAGGTTAAGCCCTGCCCGGAGCTGGTCTACAACCGTTCGCATCGTTGAATCGAATGCGTATACGCTCACAGCGGATGCCCGTCTTCATATATAACCGCCGATGTTTGGCAGCCAAAATCCTACAGCCATTGCACATCACTAAGCGTCAACCACACTAATCCTCCGACCACCACCAGCGTTCGCCGACAGTGAGTAGTGCCCCGTGCCATTGCCGCCCGATGACATTTCTGGCGTGTCATTCGTCGATGTAACCGATGGCGTATGCGTCGAGGATTTCGCCGAGGAGAGCCTGATTGGCATCCACGGCAAGACTACCGAGATCCGTTGAGGTCGCATGCACGGCGACACGCTCGTACACTGCCAGGCATACACACGATGGATCGTGCCGAGAGCGGTACAGCAGGCCGTCGGGTTTATCCGGATGTGCCCAGAACGCCTCGGACCACCGCTGGCTTATGCGGTAATCACCAACCCCGAGACGATTGTCAGCCCCGACTCGAACCAACCCCGCGCCAGTGAGGTCAACGAGCCGCAGAGGGCGCTCGAACTCGAGCTGCGCCAGATTCCGAGCCGCAAGCTCCGTATAGGTGACAACCTTGTGGGCGCCGTGATCTGACCGGCCATAGGTCTCGACAAAGCAACAGTGCGGGCTATCGCCGAGGTACATGACACCGAACGCCGCGTCCGAAGCGTCAAAGCGATTCCGGCCGGTCCGGCCGAAGAAGAGCGCCGGGTAGCGGTTGCTGTGGAGCCGATACCATAGGCGTTGCTCAGCAAGAATAGGCAGCGCGATATCCGCCAGATCTCCCCGAGGGTCGGGATGCGGCCCGGGATACGCGGTACTAGGCGGCACCCTGCTCGCCAAATGCCTGGGCCGTTCGGCGAACCGCCTCGACCTCGCCAGCGCGCAGCACGTCTAGCGGCGTACGGTCAGCGAGATACGGCGTAGGATTCACCATAAAGCTAAGCTGCATCCAGGGATCGTGCGCTTGCAGATCCGCGAGCACCGCTTCCAGCCCCGGTACCGTCCCGTGTTGTTGGTCGAACTGCCAGGCTGGGTAGGCGTAACCCCGCCTGCCTGTCGAGAGACCGATGAGCCGCCCGCTCCGCCGGCGCTTGTCGACAGCTTGACGGGTGAGGCCAAGCACATCCGCAGCCTCTTGGGATGAGTATGTTCCGCCTTCAGCGTTCATTAGGAGTTCGCGGTAGCGCAGCCCGCGCAGCTTGGCTTTCGCCAGCGGTCCGGCGTCGAGCATGCGCAGCGCGGCCGGATGCTCGAGCGCCTGCAAGAGCACGTCGTAGTCCGAAGCCGCGCCGGTAGCGGCAAGCAGTGTTCCGGCTTCTTGTGTGTCGAGCAGCCGCGCAATGGCATAGAGCGCCCGCGACGCGAACGCCTCTTTCTCGGCGCTGTCACTCGCCTCTTGCAGACGCCGTAGCGCCCGGCTGAGGTTATCCGCGCTTCCTCCGCTTGTCCCGTGCTGGATGCTGACTGACATACGTACCACCTTGCCTGTAGTTGACCAAGTATATTTCAGCACATATATGCAACTACGTCAACTCCAGTTAGGCCACGGCGACGCCACAGCTATTCCTCCGACCACCACCAGCGTTCGGAGCTGTTGAGGTTCTCGCAGCCGTCGGCGGTGATGAGGATGTCGTCTTCGAGGCGCAGGCCGCCGGCGGGGTGGCGGTAGATGCCGGGCTCGGGGGTCAGATACATCCCCGGACGGAGGATCGTCTTGTCGCCGGTGAAGAGCACCGGCGGCTCGTCGCCGGAGATGCCGAGACCGTGGCCGCAGTAGGTGCTCGGCCCGCCGTAGTGCATCGACTGGTAGCCGTTCAGCCCTTCGCGATCGGCGATCTCGTCGCAGACATCCTGGAGTTCCTCTGCCCGGACGCCCGGCGCGGCTTTCGCGATGATCCCGTCGAGCATCTCCTCGCAGGTCTCGAAGAGGTGCCGCTGGACATTGCTCGGCTCGCCGACGATAGCCGAGCGGCAGATGTCGAAGCGGTAGCCACGATATGCGCCGCGAATCTCGATTTGCGCTGTATCCCCAGGCTCCAGCACGCGGTCGGTCGCGTAGGGCCGGATGAGCGGTTCGCCGGAGCGGTAGACGCCACTCTGACAGGTTAGCGACGTATCGCTGGCACCCTCGGCACGCAGCGCCCGGTCGATTGCCACGACCACCTGGTTCTCTGTCTGACCGGCCCGAAACGCGCTCCGCGCCGCGCCAGCGCCGGCGTCGGCGATCTTCGCAGCCGCCCGCAGGATCTCCTGCTCGAACTCATCCTTGATCGCCCGCAGCGACCAGAGCAGGTCGTCGGCGAAGAAGAAGGTCACACCCGGCAGCGAGGCAATGATGTCGCGGTAGAGCAACACCGACAGGAACTCCTCGCCAACCAGCCCCCAGCGCGCGCCTTTGGTCAGCCCGGCGTCGGTCAGGATCGAGGCAAGCCCGCGGGGCAGGTTCGTGTCAATCTCGACCTGCTCGACCGTGACATCCGGCTCGTAGTAGGGCGACGTCACCAGCAACGTTGAGGGTTGGTCGATGGGGATAATGACGGCGCAATAGCCGCGCCCGCGTTGGTCGTACATGGCCGGGTGCGAGCCGGCAATTGGTCGGTGGTTGGCCAGATAGAGCCCGTTGCCCTCGCGGCCCGGATCGCGCGAAAAGACGACCAGGCCATCGAGTCCGCGCGCGCTTGCTTCCACCCGGCACGCCTGACGCCTGGCATGGTATTGCTCGACCGGCACCGGCAGCTGGGCCCAACGATCCTCGCTCATGTGCTTCCCTTGCTTTCTCTATCTATCAGCGGATGCCCAGCGCCCGCACGATGCGTTCGATCCAACCGGCCTGCCTTTGGCGCAGCCGGCTGCCCCGTCGCTGTGAATGCTGGAGATCGGCCGACCGGTAGATCTCCTGAAACGGCTCGCCGGCGTCATATGGAGAAACCGTGGCGACCCCGGTCAGCACCAGGCTCCGCGCCAGCGACACAATACGGATATCGCGCGCGCCACGCCGGTCCAGCTCCTGACCGAGGCTGCGGAGAAGCGCTTCGTGTCCAGCGACGGCAATCACACCGCGTGGTCGTTCCCACTCCTGCTCGCCCCGCGAGTTCAGCGCCTCTCTGGCCCAACGGCGGAAGTCGGGCGGTTTCACGATGATCGTTGGCAGGCCGGATTGTCCCTCGGATTCCGGCTCGACCAGGAGCGTATCGCCCTGCTCCGAGATGCTGACCGAGGTGTAGCCGCGCCGGTCCAGCTCACGGCCAAGGACGCGCAGGCGATTCTCATAGTTTGGCAAGAGCGCCTCGGTCAGTCCCAGCGCATCGATCAGCGCGAGCGCGACACGTTCCGGCCAAGCCCCGGTGGCCTCGATGTGCCGGAACGGTTCGAAGCCACGTGCCGATGGCTGGCCGACCCAGATAACTGGCATCAACCCATCGCTACGGCCCAGCTCGGCGCTACGCGCCAGGCCATCGGCTGAATCGGCTTCAGCGACATTGACACAAGCGACAACTCCCGGTTCCGGCCGCCACTCCCAACCGGGCCGGAGTGCCCGCCACAGCGGTGGGGCGATGCCGTGTGAGCGGCAGGCCTGCGCAATAGCCCGGCCGGCCGGCTCATCGTTACAAAGGAGCACAACAGCCCCGCTCATCCGCCGCTGCTCCCGGTCGCTCGCAGATTCACCACGCTCACCCAAACTTCGTCCGCGTACCGCCTCACGCGCCTGATTCCTGAACGATAATAGGACAGACAGATAAGGGATGGAGGCAGGAGCATGACCCCGCAGCAACGGGCGGTTATGGAACGTGTCGATCAGGTCGAGGAGAAATCGTTCGTTTCCCTCTACGAACACGCCCCGCCGGAGCTCAACGCCGGGCACTTCGTCGAGGATGGCGTCAGCGTGGCCTGGCTTGGGAGCTATGCGGACGCGGCGTTCACCGCAATCTCGGCAATCGACGCTGCGCCGGACCCGGACGCCACGCTTGCGCGGATACTCGAGCGCCTGCGCCAGACCGGGGTCGCGGTCGTTGGCCTCGACGACCATCCCGACCTCGATCCGGCTTACGGCCATGATTGGATCGTTGCCCAGGGCTTCGAGCCCGACTCCGAGGAGCAGATCGACTGGATGCCGCTCGATACATTCACGCCGGAGCCCACCGCGCCGGGCATTCGGGTCGAACAGATCTCCGATGATGACGCCGCGGACTTCGCGAGCATTCTAAATGAGGGTTTTGGGGCAGCCGCGGACGCCGGGCTCGGCCCGATCTTTGCCTCCGTGATCGGTAAGCCCGGCTGGCTGCACTACATCGCCTACGTCGATGGCGAGCCCGGCGCGGCGGCGGCGCTCTTCATCGCCGACAACGTCGCCGATTGCTTCATCGCCGCGACTCGGCCCAGCGCCAGACGACGCGGCGCGCAGACCGCGCTGATCAACCGCAGACTGCAGGACGGCCGCACGGCCGGCTGCGATATCGCGACAGCACAATCTGTGATCGGCAGCGCGTCGCCACGCAACTTCGGTCGACGTGGCTTCATGCCGGTCTACCGACGCACCATCTACGCTCGGCGTCTTAGAGAATGTTGATTAGCCCCCAGACGCATACACTGCAGACTGGGAACTGCTATTCAAACGCTTTCGCCGGCGACCTAGTTCGTCGCCTGTTCAACCAATTCGCTCAGGCTTACGCCTATCGATTCCGCGAGCGCGGCGGCGACCGTGAAAGACGGTTCCGCCTGCCCTCGTTCGAGCCGCGACAAATGGCTTGCCGAAATGCCTGCCGCGGCCGCGAGTTGGTCGAGCGTCATCCCCCGCTCGAGACGAAGCGCCCGAATTGTCGGCCCGATGTCAAAATCGGACCCTCGGGATTCATGAGACACAGGTGCTCCTTGCAACGCCTGCATATCGTCGTCGACCAGTTGCCACCACTCTGTAGCAACAATTCATCAGTCTAGCAGGCATTTCGCCGAATTTACGCGGAAATCAAGAAGAGCATCCCGGACTACCCGCTTTTTGTCGGGCGCGTCCGCGCAGCCCACTCGACGCGGCATTGAGATCGCCAGGAGATCAGCGAAGTGGCAACTGCGCCGGGTAGTGAATGATCGCTGCGCGTGACTGTACAATAACGTGAGCGAGCAACCTCTGGGAATTCGACGCTCGAATCGTGCTATTTTCGCGCTGACAGGGCGCATTGCGGTTGCTCGCCGGCAATGGATGATCGTCCGGACAGACCCTAGCAAGACGGGTGGCGGGAGATGGCTGAGAAGACACTGTTCTACGGACCCAACGCCGGGTACATTCTGGAACTGTTTGATGCGTTTCAGGAAGATCCCGATGCGTTCGACGACAGGACCAGGGAGTTCTTCGCAACCTGGCGGCCGCCGGCGACACGTAGCGCCGAACACTACGGTGAAGGGCCGGACCCGGCCCTTGTCGTCGCAGCCGTCAACTACGCCAACGCCATCCGGCGGCACGGCCACCTCGTCGCCAACCTGAGCCCCATCGGCACGCCACCGGCCGAGGCGCCCCACGAGCTCGACCCGCGCACCTACAAGATCACCGACCGCGATCTCGCCGAGCTCCCGCCCGACGCCGTCGCCGTCTGGAGCGACAAACACTTCTCCAACGCCCTCGAAGCAATTGACCACCTCCGTGACGTCTACAGCGGTTCGACGGCCTTCGAGTTCCTGCATATCCAGGACCGCACCGAACGCTACTGGCTGCGTGAAGCTGCCGAAAGCGTGCGCTACGAACGGGCCCTGACCAGCGAGGAGAAGCAGAAGCTACTCAAGCGGCTGACCGAGGTCGAAGCCTTCGAAGCCTTCCTACACCAGACCTACCTCGGCCAGAAACGCTTCTCAGTCGAAGGCAACGACACCGTCGTACCGATGCTCGACGAGGCCATCCGGCTGGCGGCGGAGCATGGCATCGGTTACGCCGTTATCGGCATGGCTCACCGCGGGCGGCTCAACGTCCTAACCCACGTCCTTGGCAAGCCCTACGAGCTGATTCTCTCCGAGTTCGAGCATCTGCCGCAGCAACATGGCGGCGCGAATGGCGCGTCGACGCACTACAGCGGCGACGTGAAATACCACATGGGCTGGGAGCTGCCGGGCGCGGATGGCCGCAGCCCGATTCCGGTTATCCTGGCGCCCAACCCGAGCCATCTGGAGTGGGTGAACCCGGTCGTCGAGGGCATGGCGCGCGCATTTCAAGATGAGCGCGACCACCCCGGCGCGCCCGGCCAGAACCTGGATGGAGCACTGCCGATCCTGCTCCACGGCGACGCGGCCTTCCCCGGCCAGGGAGTCGTCGCCGAGACCCTCAACCTGGCCCGCCTCGGCGGCTACACCACCGGCGGCACGATCCACATCATCACCAACAACCAGATCGGCTACACGACCGACCCGGACGACTCCCGCTCGACGCTCTACGCGAGCGATCTCGCCAAGGGCTTCGAGGTTCCAATCGTCCATGTCAACGCCGACGACCCCGCCGCGTGCATGGCCGTCATGCGGATGGCAATGGACTATCGCGCCCGCTTCCATTCAGATTTCCTGATCGACCTCGTCGGCTACCGGCGCTGGGGCCATAATGAAGGCGACGACCCGACCCTGACTCAGCCGCAGATGTACGACAAGGTCAGCGCGCACCCGACGGCCCGCGCGCTGTGGTCCGAGAAACTGTCCGCCGAAGGCATTGTGGACAATGGCGAGGGCGAACGCCTGCTCACCGAGAGCATCGACGCGCTCCAGGTGCTGCGCGATGATCTACGCGCGTCGGCCAACGGCCAGCACGATGAGGAAGCAGCCGCCAGCTACAGCCAACCGACGGTTGACACCGAGGTCAGCGCCGAGCTGCTCAGCGAGCTGAACGACGCGCTCCATAGCTTCCCGGAGGATTTCTCGATTCACCGGCGCTTGCAGCGCCAACTCGAACGCCGCCGCTCGGCGCTGGAGAATGACGGCGCGATCGACTGGGCCCACGCCGAGATGCTCGCCTTCGCGACGTTGCTGGCGGAAGGCACGCCAATCCGGCTCTCGGGCCAGGATTCACAGCGCGGCACCTTCGGTCAGCGCCATCTGGTGCTCCATGACCCAGATACCGGCGCGGCGCTCTCGTTGCTCCAGCAGCTGCCACAGGCGAAGGCCTCGATGGGCGTCTACAACAGCCCGCTCTCAGAGGCCGGGGTACTCGGCTTCGAATACGGCTACAGCATCACCGCGCCGGAGACGATGGTGCTCTGGGAGGCGCAGTTCGGCGATTTCGCCAACGGCGCGCAGGTCATCATCGACCAGTTCCTCTCCTCCGGCAACTCGAAGTGGGAGCAGACAGCCGCGTTGACCCTGCTGCTCCCGCACGGTTACGAGGGCCAGGGACCGGAACACTCGAGCGCCCGGCTCGAACGCTTCCTCCAGCTCGCCGCCAACAACAACATCCGCGTCTTGAACATGACGACCTCCGCCCAGTACTTCCATGCCCTGCGCCGGCAAGCCAAGCTGGCCGGCAGCGCCCCACGGCCGATGATCGTCATGACGCCGAAGAGCCTGTTGCGCCATCCGCGTGCCGGCTCCAGCCTGGTCGATCTCGCCAGCGGTGGCTTCCTACCGGTCATCGACGACGCAAACGCCGCCAACCGGCGCGGCGAGGTTCGACGGTTGGCGCTCTGCTCCGGCAAGGTCTACGTCGATCTAACCGCCGAGGAGCAGGAGAACGGCGCTGAGGTCGCGATCATTCGCGTTGAAGAGCTCTATCCCTTCCCGGCCAACGAGCTACGCGAGATCATCACGCAGTATCCCAATGCAACCGAGCTTGTCTGGGTCCAGGAAGAGCCTCAGAACATGGGCGCATGGAGCTACATCGAGCCACGCCTGCGCGAGCTGCTGGATGGCCGGCTCCCGGTTGCCTACAACGGCCGCGCCGCCGAAGCCAGCCCCGCCGAAGGCTCAGTCGACGACCATAGCGAAGAACAGGCGCGGATTGTCACGCAAACTTTCGCCGTAGCGAGACAGCTCGAAGAAGCCGCAGCCGATGATTAGTGAGAAACAGGGAACAGGGAAGAGGCAACAGGGAACAGGGGAGCAGCCGCACAACGCGAGACTGGCTGTTTCTCTCTTCCCGCTTACTTCTTGCCTCGTCCCCCGCAAAGGGTGGAGTAGCGGATGTCGATAGAAATCAGGGTGCCGTCGCTCGGCGAATCGATCGTCGATGCGACCATTGTCCAGTGGCTCAAGAAGCCGGGCGAGGCGGTCGACCGCAACGAACCGGTCGTCGAATTGGAGACCGATAAGGTCAACGTCGAGATCCCGGCCGAGCAGGCCGGCGTCCTCGAATCCATCAGCCGCGAAGAGGGCGACAACGTCGAGGTCGGTGAACTGCTTGGAATGATCCTCGAAGGCGCGACCGCCGAGGCTCCGGCTGGGGAAGAAACTGTGGAAGCCGCTGAGGAACCGGAAGTCGAGGCTGCCGAAGCAGAGCCGGAACCGGTCGCGGCCGGCCGCCACCGTGCCGGGCCGGAAGCGCGCCGGCTGGCCGTCGAACGCTCAATCGACCTGAGCAGCGTCAGCGGGACCGGCCCCGGCGGCCGCGTGCTGCCGCAGGACGTCCTGCAATACCAGCCACCGACCGCGCAACCAGCAGCCGCGACTCAGGCAGCGCAAGCGCCAGCGACGCCCGTCGCGCCGGCCGAGATCGGCCCGAACGGCCGTGGCGACGACCGCGAGGAGCGCGTCCGGCTCTCCCGCCGCCGCCAGACCATCGCCCGCCGGCTTGTCGAAGCCCAGCAGACGGCGGCGATGCTCACAACCTTCAACGAGGTCGACATGACCGCAGTAATGGACATCCGGGCGCGCCGGCGCGATAGCTTCGAGGATCGGCACGGCGTCCGGCTCGGCTATATGTCCTTCTTCACGAAGGCCGTTGTCGGCGGCTTGAAGTCCCACCCCGAGGTCAACGCCGAGCTCGACGGCGACGAATTGATCCTGAAGAGCTACTACGACATCGGCATCGCCGTCGGCGCGGAAGAGGGGCTCGTCGTCCCGGTCGTCCGGGACGCCGACCGCAAGAGCTTCGCGGAGATCGAGAGCGAGATTCGCGAGCTGGCCGGCAAGGTCCGCGACCGCACCCTCGACATCTCCGAGCTGATGGGCGGCACCTTCACGATCACCAACGGCGGCGTCTACGGCTCGCTCCTGTCGACGCCGATCCTCAACACGCCCCAGGTCGGCATCCTCGGCATGCACAAGATCGAGGAGCGGCCGATGGTTGTTGATGGCGCGGTCGTCGTCCGGCCGATGATGTACATTGCCCTCTCCTATGACCACCGGGTCGTTGACGGCCAGGGGGCCGTGCAGTTCCTCGTGCGCGTCAAGGAGCTCCTCGAAGACCCGGAGACGATGCTCCTCGAGGGCTAACGCCAGACTCCAAACCACGCGAACACCGAGCGGCTCTCATACGGGAGCCGCTCTTTTCATTGGCGCATAGATCCAAACCGTCCAGCCTGCTGGCTACCACTCTCGTCAACTCGCCGCTGGCCGTATCCACCTCCAGGCCAGGGGGCTCGTCCATCGCCGCCCGACAACGCGGTCGCGGAAACACCCCAAAGGCCACCAGAAACCGCGATTCTTCAAGAAATTCGATTCGATTGCTAAGAGATACTAAAATGAAGCTTGACAAATGAGAATTAGACATGTATTATCTAGTTATCAGTCACAAACACGGACTGACTCGCACTTAACAGGAAGGTTTCGAGATGCTGGAGTATCAAATCATCAGCGATTACGTCGCGAAGATGAAGCGCCCGGCCCGCCGCGGCCGCGCGTCCTAACAGCCGCCACTCGCGTCTATAGATTGAGCAGGAAGGAACCTGACATGCACCCGGACCTCGCACAGCTGATCGCCGCCGACCGTCTCCGTGAAGAACGCGCCCGTACTCGGACCCGGATCATTCGCAAGCGCCGCGGCTAGATCCCGCGTCTCCGCCGGAAACCGCAGCCCCTCAGGAAGGAACCCATGATGATGCATCCAGATCTCGCCACATTGCTCGCCCGCGACACTGACACGCGCCGCCCGGGCCAGTCCCGCCCGCGCTTTCTCAGCCGCCGAGGCGCCGCTAGCCAGGGGATCAAGGAACGCTAACGTTCGTCTTATCGCGATATGACCATTTGACTATGCAAACGAGGCAAAATTCGATATACTTATTGATTCTGCGCCGCACGCGGGGCATGGGGTCCCGCCGCAGAACAATGGAAAGGAGCGAGCACAATGCTCGATTCACTCTACCTGGCGGAAGTCATGGCCAAGCAGCGACAGGAGCAGCTACGCACGTCACGGCGCACACGCCACCGTCCACGCGTGCACACGCGCTAGTCGCCGGGGTCAGCACAATGACGACCACCGCGAAAGGAAAGCCCGATGCTCGATCAGATGTACGCCATCGAGCTACTGAACCCCCGGGCGGGGCTCCGCCAGCGGGCCGGTTCCCGGAAGCACGCCCTCCGCATTCGCCGCGCCCGCCAGCCCTAACCGCCCCCTAACGAGCCGCGTCACTCAATGCCACGACGCGGCTCGTTTCGTTAAGCTCCGAAATCGTTAGACTGACCCCCAGACTCGCTCAGCAACCCTGACAACCAGTTCCAACTTCCGACGCTGGACTTCTGGTGTTACGTTCTGGATCGTCGAACGTGACGAGAATCCACACTGCGGCGAGAGGGCCAACCTGTCGAGTGGAACGTACTCTGCAGCCTGGTTGATTCGTCGCACCAAATCGTCTTCATCTTCCAACTCCGGCCATTTGGTGGTCACCAATCCAAGCACCACTGTGACATCCTCCGGCACATGCCGCAGTGCCGTGAAGTCTCCGGCCTGATAGTCGTCATACTCCAGTAGCAGTCGGTCAACTGGAAAGCCGCCAAAGACATCAGCGGCATACGGGTCATATGGCGATGCTGGATCGTCCTGCGACCGACGGGTGTTTCCCCGGCAGAGATGCACGGCAGTTGTTGCACCTCCCACGCCATCGAAGACAGGCCGGTCCGCCTCGAGCATTGCCGGATGCTCATGGAGCGGATTGACCGTAAACTGCGGGGCATCAAGTTGGATATATGCGACGCCTGCCGCCACCAATGCCCTGGCTTCGGTATTCAACAACGACGTGACGTCATCTATGTACGCTTCACGCGTTGCATACGCGGCGCCTGAGTCCTTCTCGTTCCAGAGCATCCCGAGCGCGCTTGGCTGCGGCAACGTGATCTTGATCGGGAGATCGGTGTTGTCAGCCAAAATCCGAAACTCAGTGTCAACGACGCTCGCTTTTTGTCGGATCGGTGCTACGGGTACAGGGAAACCATCAATGAGCTCGACGCCATCCGCGATCTGGACAATCAGTTGCGGCCAATGGCCACGCCTGAATTCTCCATTCGTCACCACCGGCAAACCAACATCCTCCTGGAGGCGCAGCACGTCTAGAATGGCGCGATCCTCAAGTGCTCGCAGCGCAGCACCTTCGACGCCCTGCTCACGTGCGTCCATCAGATATTGAGGCCGTAGAAAACTACCGACAGTCTCGGCCCGGTAATGTGCAGTCACATCGGTCCACCCATCATCTATTGAGCCCGGTCGTGGGTTCGCCATCCTGCTCATGCAACAGACGCAGCGCCGCAGGCGCGGTTGTCTCGACCGCGTGCTTGATCAGCCATGCGCACTCATCAGGATCGTTGGCGGCTGCGTCCACGCGCAGGTCGTAGCAGTCGCTCAGGCTGTAGACGCGGTCGTAGAAGTAGCGCGCATTGCCCGGCCCGCGGTCGCCCCGTTCAACCTCGCGTGCCTCGGCGACGGCGAACGGGAGGTCCAGGCAGACGAAGTAGGCGGGATAGGCGTGCAGCACCTCGACAGCCAGGTCGAGGCTCCACTGCTCGGCAACGACGCTATCGACAATGACGTTCAAGCCGGTGTCCGACAGCGCCGCCATCGCTCGATAGACGCCCTCGACCATGCGCCGTCCAAGCGGACCAATCCGTACTTCGCATAGCCCGTTGTCGCCGTAGAGCGCTAACCAGCCGTCGGCCTCGGTATCTGGCCGGTCAGTGATCGTGATCATGCCCGGCGGATGCGCCAGTTGGAAATGATCGGGGCCGCTATGCAGATACGGCTCATCCATGATCTCCTGCAACGCCTTCGCAACCGTCGACTTTCCGGCGCTGCTGGTGCCATTGAGCAAGATCAGCGTTCCTTGAGACATACGCGTCGCCTCTTTCGTCGCTCGCAGCGTGCGTCATCCACCCCGGCCGCCGCCAAGTTTCGCGAATGCCGTTGAGGGAGAACCTGCATCGAGCCGCGCTCGTATGACCGCGGCGCACTCGGCGGGGGTCATGGTCGAGGTGTCAAGCTCCAGGTCATAGATTCCGTGGCGGTGCACCTCGCGCTGCCAGCGGCGCACAGGCTCCGGCACAGGATCGTCCGGGGTGCCCCTCGCGTACATGTGTTCGCGCCCTGGCTGGCCGGCATTGCGACGCTCCATGATGACCTCGATCGGACAACGCACCCCGACAAACAGCACCGGCAAGCCGTCCAGGCGCCGGGCGCAATCAGGCAGAATATGGCGCGGTTTGCTATATCCGTCATGGTGTCCGACATCCACGACGACGTTCAGCCCCAGCCGGCTATGCGCCGCGATCGACTCGTAGAGCGCGGCGTAGAGCGTCTCAATTAGCGGTTCGAGATCCGGGGCCTCGCCTCCGGGGCGTAGCCCGATACCTGGCAGGTACTGTCGGGGGATGACGCCCTGCATGAAGACATCGACGCCCAGATTCATCCAAACGCCGTCGAAGTGCGCCTGAATCTCAGCAACGATGCTCGACTTCCCCGCGCGCGGCGCGCCATTCAGGATCACAATCTGGCCAGGCTGCATCAGCGCCTCCACGGTCACGTGAGTGTTTCTACCGCAACGTTACCCTGAGATCGGATGAAGCGAGCGCGGGTCAATGCGAGAGCAGGTGATCGCGTTGTGAGTTTCCTACCTCCGCCGGGGTCACCGCACCCGTATGCGGCGGGCAACGCAGCGCGTTGCAGCTACGGACATGACGGTGCGCTACCTCGCAGCACGATTCTCCTCGCAACTGTAGCCGCAACGCGCCGCGTTGCCTGTACAGCGTTCGTCGTCTGCCTCAGGCCGGCAGCGGCGATTCGGACAAACCCTCTACCCGCCCTTGCTCTCACCATACCCCTGCCTGGCAAGGGCGGCGCAGACCCGCTCAAGCACTCAAGGTGTTCGCAATTCATTGCGGTTATTGCGAATAGCGAATAGAATGAAACCGTGCCGCATACGGCTATTGCTACGCTTCCTCACATCTCCAAAGAAAGTCACTGGGCATGGTTTCAGCAAATATACGCGCCATTCAAGCCGACCAGGACGATCGAGCGACACTCAACGCTCTATCGCTACTTCTCGATCAACCGGGCCAGGCTGCTCTTGTGGCCGGCGACCAACGCGTAGAGATACCTGAGTCGATTCTCGATGTCATCCAACAGGCCGCAGACATCCTGTGTGCGGGCGGCGCGGTCTCAATCATTCCGTATGACACGGCGCTTACGACACAACAGGCGGCTGATTTCCTCGGAGTTTCACGACCATACCTGATTTCAATCCTCGACGACGAAGGGATTGAATACAGCTATGTCGGAACACATCGCCGCATTGCACTGAGCGAGATCGACAGATATCGGCAACGTCGCGATGCGGAACGCCGCAATGTGTTGGATGCTATGACCCGCGACGCATTCGAGATGGGCCTTTACGATGTCGGTACTGCTCAGAAGGAGTCAACCAAGCGCGGTTCTTGACGCGAACGTGCTCGTACCGGCGGCCCTCTGCGACGCTCTGCTGAGACTCGCCGCCGACGGCTTCTTTCGTCCATGCTGGAGCAAACACATTCTGGCCGAGACCGAGCGCACGCTCGTCACTCAGATTGGGATCCCATCTCGCAAAGCACGCCGCCGAATCGCTTCGATGAACGCCGCATTTCCGGATGCGTCAGTCAGCAACCTGGGCACGTCAACGTTTGGATTGCCTGATCCAGACGATGAACATGTACTTGCTGCTGCCGTTGCGTCACAATCGCGTGTGATTGTGACGCTCAATCACCGCGACTTTCCAGCCGGAATCTGTGCGGCGGAAGGCGTTGCGGCCCTCACCCCCGACGACTTCCTGCTCCGACTGTGGCATTCCGACCACGTTCGAATTCACAGCGTCATCTACGCTCAAGTCGGGGCCCTACGAGCGCCGTCCCAGAGCCTGTCTACCGTGTTGCGCGCGTTACAACTGCACGCTCCCATGTTTGTACAGCAGCTCGCAGAGTCCATTGCCAATGACCTTGCTGTAGTGCTCCCGGATCTCAAGCGGGATGACTTATCACGCTCCGCAACCAGGAAGTGGCAATGCGCTACTCAGCTTCGCTTTCATCCCCGCCATATGCCTGTCCGGCGAAGGCGGCGCGGACCTCGGCGGCGGTCTTGGCGTTGCGGATGGCGTCGAGGCGCACCTGCTCGTCGTCGAGCAAGGCTTTGACGTTGGTCAGCACGTCGGCCAGGCGGTCGGCCGGGAACTTCACCGCGCCATTCTCATCCATGTGGATCAGCTCGCCCGGCGCGACATCCATGCCGCCGACTGAGACCGGGACATTGACCGCCTGAACGGCCATCTCCCCGTGGCCCGCCGTCACCCCGCCGAGCAGGTACTGGAAGCCCATCGGGCGCATGGCGTCGATGTCGCGTGATGGGCCATTCGAGATCGCGCCGATGCAACCAACCGCCTGCATCGCCGTCGTCATCACCTCGCCAGCCAACCCGGCTTTGGCCGCCATCTCCGGCGGGAACTTCTGCTCGAAGACGAGGATCGCGGGTTGCGGCGAGGCAGCCAGCGCGTCGATGACGTCCATGAAGGTCAAGCGGTTGTAGTTGGGGTCCGGCACGCTGTAGACACAGGTCACGGCATAGCCAACGCGGGGGCCGATCTCCGGATACATACAGCGGATCGACGCGTCGGTGTACCAGTTCTCCGTCCAGGGATTGTAGAGCCCCAGACAGAGCGGGTTCGCCGGGTAGGTCGCGACCACGTTCGTGATCGACGGCGTATCGAACTGTTCGAGTTCCTTCAGCATTTCCTGCTCAGTCATCGCGGTCATTGGCGCACTTCCCAGCGTATTCCTCAGTAGACGGCTCGCAAGAGCCCAGCATAGCAGTCAGCACCTCAGAATCTTCGACTGTACGTTCATGCCGGCGGCGACCTACGCCTGCACGGACCAGCACCGAGGTCGTACTATTTCGTCCGGGGAGGTGGGCCGTTGGGGTCGCTTGGGAGCAATGGAACCGATGAGGGCGTCCTGCGTGACTGGCTCGATAGCGAGCAGGATCACTGGTTCAGGGCATCGGAGACGGCGCTGCGCGGGATGATCGAGCACCTCCAGCACACCTGCTTCGTCGAGAACTGGGACGATCTCCGCAGCCAGGGCAAGACCGAGACCGAAGCCGGGCGCATGACGCTCGAATACTACGAGGACGGCATCGGCAGAATCTTCGGTTTCCTGCGGGCGTGTGGCGCGGTCCCGGATGATGAATCCTGGCGACGGCTCAAGGCGGAGCAGATCGAGGAGGCCCAGTCGGCAGACATTCCGCAACCACTCGTCGACGCCCAGATTGCCGGCCTGACCATGGCCGAACGACGCCAGCCCGGTGATCACAGCATCTACCGCGACTGGAGCCGCGCGCTGATGCTTTTCTTCTACCAGTATGCCGCCGGCCAGCACGCTGAGCACGGGCCGCGTCATCCCGGCGTCACCGCCGACCGGGCCGAGAAGCTCGCCTGGGCCGCGGAGACGATCGAAGATGTCCGCGACCGCGATGCGCTGCTGGCCGCAGTGACCGAATATCTCAACGATCCCGATGTCCGGGCGGTCGCCGGCGAGATCATCGCAACGCCGCTCGATACGATCCTCGAGCTCCAGCGCCGCTTGACTGACCTGCGCCGCTTCGATCTCGTGCTCCACACCGGCATCCTCTGGCTCATCGACGCCGTCGAGCGTGATTGGTAAGCCCTGATGTTCCAACGCATTCGCAACGACAGCCGCATCCAGCTCGCACTCGTCTTCGGGCTGACCCTCTTGATCACTTCGGCGATCATCGCCAGCCGTTACGGCGAATCCGGCATCGAAACCATCGACGGCCAGCGCCGGGTACAGACCGATGGCGAGCATTGCGCGCTGATCCTGCCCGACGGTTGGGGTTGGCGGCCCGCATCCTGGACCGCCACCTCGCCGAGCGGGATCAACCTCGGCTTCTCGGAACAGCTTCTCGGGCGACCGGAGTACCCTGAGTGGGAAGAGGTCGCCGGCTCGATGGTCGAGCGCAACGAAGCGCGCGATGGTGCTACGGTGACCGCCGACGATGACACGGTGCGGGTCGACTTCGGGCCAGAGGGGGGCCTGAGCGTCATGCAGCGCTTCGACCGCATCGGCTGCCTGGTGACATTTTCCGGCGCGGGTGACCGCAGCGCCGAAATCGACGACTGGGAGGGCATCATCGCATCCCTCGAACGAACCTCGCCAACCGATAGTCCAGAGGAGGATCTACCGTGGAAGACGGACTGAGCAAGCGCGAACGGGTCGGACTAAACGTCCGCCGGGGCCGCGCCGGCCGCGCGATCGAGCTATTTGCCCACGCCGAGCAGGCCGGCGTCGCCAGCGGCTGGATGACGATGGGCGCGATGGGCTCCGACACCTTGACGCTCTACGCGGCAGCTGCCGTTCAGACGGAGACGATCAAGCTCGGCACCTCGATCATCCCGGCCTTCACCCGCGAACCGTTCGCGGTCGCGACCCAGGCGCTGGTGCTCGATGATCTCGCGCCGGGACGCTTGTTGCTCGGCGTCGGCATCAGCCACGGCCCGACGATGGGCGGCATCTACGGCGTGCCCTTCGACCGGCCGCTCAGCCGCCTCCGGGAGTATCTCCAGGTGCTCCGGCCAGTTCTGCACGATGGCGAAGTCGAGTTCCGCGGCGAGTTCTACAGCGTCCGCGGCCGCCTGCCGGGAGCGCCGGGCACGCCGGTGCTCATCTCGGCGCTGGGCCCAAAGTCCTTCGAGACGGCCGGCGAGCTCACCGACGGCGCGATCTCCTGGGTGACGCCGCTCGACTACATGTACGAGACGGCGCTGCCGGCGATGGAGCGGGGCGCAGCCAAAGCAGGCCGTGAGCGCCCCGATCTCGTCGCCCACATCTCGGTCGCCTTCGCCGATGACCGCGAGTCGGCCTACACCGCCACTCGCAAGGAGCTCGGCCTCTACAGCCAGATGCCCTTCTATCAGCAGATGTTCGCCGGCGCGGGCTACCCGCTCGGCTCGAACAACGAGTACAGCGACGCATTGCTCGACCAGCTCGTGATCATCGGCGACGAAGACAGCGTCGGCGAACGCCTGGACCAGTTGCTGGATTCGGGCTTCGAGCAGCTGCTGGTGATGCCGATCCCGGTCGCGGACCGCGCCGGTGAGGAAGAACGCCTGATCGAGCTGCTCGGCCGTTTGTAGGGGGACATTGCGATCTTGAGCGGGAGAACAGCAGCTGCGGACCCGGAACCATCAATAGTGCGACAGCGCAGCCGGCGGCGAGCGTGGACGCGCCCGGCGCTGGCGTTCGTCGCGCTGGTGTTGGCAGTGTTGCTGCTGCCCGCCTGCATCAGCGGCGGCGACGATGACGGGCCCGACCGGGACGATGGGATTGGTCAGATCACCCGTCCGGCGGACCTCGGCCTGCCGCTGGACAACCCGGCAGCAGTCCAGGCTTACGACCGCGCCGACCAGCTCCTGCTCGACTGGTTCATCCGTCGGGATCTCGACGCCGCGCTCGGCAACTTCAGCTCGAACCTCCAGACGACCTGGGCCTCGATCTTCGACGGTACCGAGATTGACGGCAACTGCTCATTTACCCAGGTTGAAGGTAGCGTCCCGGACGCCAGCGGCACCGCCGTAGCGCGCTACGCGATCGACGGTTGCCGGGTCGCGCCACCCGGTGACCTGACCGCCGCCCATGTGAACATCCAGGTCACCGTCACCAACCAGAACGCCTGGGTCACCAGCGTCGAGTTCGAGTAATCGTTCCCGTTCGTTCCGCTCAGAGAGCAGAGAGATGTGTTCGTGTAGAAGGCGAATGCGTCCTCAGTATGCTCAACCAGCCGAGGAGACGACCTCGTCCGTCGTGCCTTGCTGGGGTTCCTGGATCATGATGAGATAGCCGTCGGGGTCACGGATCATCATCGAACGCTCGCCCCAGGGGGAGGGCGCGAGTGGGGCGACGATATCGACGCCGACACGTTCGAGCTCAGCGGCGCGCGCTTCGATGCGGGCGTCGGCCAAGCCCATGACCGGCCCGGCTTTCGGGAGCTTGTAGGTTGCGGCGGAGAGGCCTTTTTGTTCCAGCAGCAGCAGGTGAAATGCGCCGAGCTGGAGGATCACCGTGCGGTGTCCCTCCCACTCCTGTTGACCGGCCACGTGAAAATCCAGCACTTCGCTATAGAAGCGTGTCGCCAGATCGAGATCAGCGACATCCAGCACCAACCGGTCGAACACCAGCACGATTCAGTTCCCCCACTCCCACGGCCGCGCCCAGCGGCAGTGCCCCTCCGACATGAGTCTGGGGCCGGCGCTTTGAACCCGAACCCAGAGCATACCAAGCCATTGTCGCACACGCCGGGGCGGTTGCTGAGCGCGCCGCGAGATCAGCGCCCTCCGAGTGATCTATCGCATTGCGGGCTCGCTAGGGAGCGGTTCCGGCCATTACGCGGACCTCGCACGGAATTTCGATGCCAGACTCGGTTTCAAAGCGTTGCATTGCGCCAGCGATGTTAACCCAGATCGATTCCTGCTGAGATTGGGGAAGATGAGCCATCAGTTGATTGAATCCTCCAAATGCCTCACGGGCGTACTGGACATATTCCTCGGCTGAGGCCATGCGGAGCGGCGCTTGAGTGATTTCCTCGCAGACATCCTGAAAACCGGCAAGCTCAAAGCGGTCCCACAAGTCTCGATCGCTGGACAGCGCCAGGACTCCAGATTGCCCGGGCGGGGGCGGCGGGAGATCCGCATGTTGCCGAATGATCGATACGGGCACGCTTGCCCAGGGGTTGTTCGCCGGGCCGGTGAAAATGGCGGCGACGGCCCTTCCACCCGGCTTAAGTGCCTGACGCCAGGCAGTGAGTGCTCTTGTTGACTCTGGAACATACATCAAGACGAAACGGCCGGTGACGACATCGACCGAGCCCGCGTCAACTCCATCGAGATAGCTATCGGTTTCGAGCGTATCGACATTCGACAGGCCTTGAGCGGCCGCGCGCTGCCGAACATACTCGAGCATATTCGCCGATAGGTCCGTTGCCAGGACATGTCCATCGGAGCCGACGATCCTGGCCGCGCTCAGGGCTGGTTCGCCCGCGCCGGTTCCGACGTCAAGCACATGGTCCCCAGGGCCGATATCGATCATTTTGAACATTGTCTGCGTGACACCGCCGAACCAGCTGTCGAGCGTGTCCGTCCACTTGTGCCAACCTCCAGCATCCTGATCCCACTGCCTGCGCTGGCGATCGATGAACTGGTCGGAACCGCTGTGTGGCTGCTCTTGATTGCTCACCTGGTTGGCCTTCCGCGATGACAGTTCAGCAACTGAATAACGCTAGCTCACCGGTCAAGGTTGCGGTTCCTGTCGGGTCGCTTGTTCAGTCGACGGCCAGCTGATACAGGCAACAAAGTTGCCGGCATTGCCTGTGACTTGGATCTGGTTGTCGCCGATGCCATAGTGTTCGAGCAACCGGCGCTCCTTGTCGGAACCAGCCGCGGTCAGGAATGTCCGCCGCCACCAACCGACGATGCCCTCATCAACATCCTGCTGCACATGCCACCGTCCGGCCCCCACAGATCATCAGTCGTCTTTCACTTCAGATGTCTACGGCGTTAGCCGGTAGAAGCCGAGGAAGCCTTCGCGCTCGATGAGGACGATCTCGACCGCTGAGAAGCCGGCATCGGCCGCGTAGCCGCGGAAGGTGGCTTCGGTCATCGCGCAGCCGGTGGCGGCGGTCGGCTGGAAGACCATGCTGGTCGGCAGGCAGTGGAGCACGCTGGCGGCGTAGGCGAAGCGGTCGCTCATCTCCCCTGTCTGGCCGGTGAAGGGATCGAGCAACGGGTCGGCGACGAAGACCGTGCCGCGTTCGCCGGTCATGGCACGCATGGCCGCCAGCACCGGAACCGGTTGGGCGAAGTCGTGGAGTGACGCGATGGACATCACCAGGTCGTAGTCGCCCGTGCCGGTGAGCTCGGCAGCGTCCCGGCAGTGAAAGCGCACCCGATCCGCGACGCCGGCGCGCTCGGCATTGCGACGCGCGAGATCGACCGAGGCCTGATCGAGGTCGTAGCCATCTGCCCGGATGTGCGGGTAACGGTGAGCCAGGGCAAGCAGCGCTTTGCCGCCACTGCAGCCGATGTCGGCGACGCACGCCGGCCGGTCGCTGGCGAGGCGCTGATGCACATCCGGCATTGCCGGGATCCAGGTCGTCGCGACCGGGTCATCGCCGGCGTCCGGGTTCATCCCATCCAGCCCGTGGCTGCAACCGATGCCGTACTGTTCGAAAGACACGCCGCCGCCGGAGCGGTAGGCAGCGATCACCGCCGGTGTTTGCAGCAGGATCGCCATCAAGGCAGTGGTGAGCCCGGCAAGCTCACCCATGCCATGCTCCTCGCTAGCTCGAACGAGCAGGTGTCGGTGCGCTTCAGGCAGCCGAAACCGTTGCTGTTCCAAGTCAAATGCAAGGATGCCGGCGACGGTCTGCTGCTCCAGCCATTCGACGGCGTAGCGGGGATGGATGCCCGTTCGCTCGGCCAGCTCAGGCGCGGCAAGCGGGCCGTGTTCATCAAGCGCGCGGTAGAGGCCGAGCTGGACGCCGACGTAGACCGAAGCGACCTCCAGGGAGCGGATCACGTCGCCGCGCAAGCGCTCGGCGAATGCGTCGCGCTGTTCTTCCAGGCTCATCGAGGGCGGGCCGCTCGTGATCGTCATTGGGACGCTGTCCTTTCTCTCAGGAGGCTCAACCGGCCGCGACGCGGGCGCGCTCGATAGCACGCCTGAAGCCGGGCAGGCCGCGTTCGATCATGTCGTCGCTTGCCGTTAGGCAGATGCGGAAGTAGCCGGGCGTCTCGAAGACCGCGCCGGGCAGCACGCCAACGCCTTCCTCGAAGAGGAGGTCGGCAAAGGCGCGGTCGTCGGGCAGCGGCGACTTCGGGAAGAGATAGAAGGTCGCCTCGGGCTGATGGACGTCGTAGCCCATCTCCCGCAACGCGCCGACCATGTGATCGCGTTTGCGCGTCAGATGGTCCATGTCGAGGCACAGCGCTTCGAGGTCCTCGATGGCGTGCTGGAGCAGGGCGTTGGGGAAATGGTAGCCGGCCTGCGATTGGATGGTGACGAACGCGTCGCGCAGCTGCTGGCGGTCGCTTAGCGGCATAGTCGGCGGCATCGCGATATAGCCGATCCGCTGACCAGGCATCAGCAGCGTCTTGCCATAGCTGTAGGCCAGGAAGGAGTAGGGATAGAACTCGATCGGGCTGCGATACTCGCGGCCATCAAAGATGAGCCGGTTGTACGGCTCGTCGCTCAGGAGGTAGATCCTCCGGCCATTGCGGGACGAGGCCTCATCCAGCAGCGCCGCCAGCCGCTCGAGCGTCGCCGGCGGGATGATCCGTCCAGTCGGGTTAGCCGGAGTGTTGACGATCAGGACGCGAGTACGCTCAGTGATCGCCGCCGCGATGGCGTCGAGGTCGATGTCGAAGGTATCGGCATCGACCCGCACCTTGACCGGCGTCAGCCCCGCTTCGATCAGCATCGGCTCGTAGTTGAACCAGGGCGGCAGGCTGAAGATGACCTCATCGCCGGAATCGGCGATCGCTTTCAGGGCGCAGGTAAGCGCGGCGAAGCCCCCGGTAGTCATCGCGATGTCGTCCGGCTCAAATGGCAAGCCAAGGTATGCCTGCAGCGACGACGCGACGACCTGCTGGGCCTTCGGCTCGCTCAGCTTGTAGGCAAACCAGTCCTTGTCCTGCGGCACGCTCCAGCGTTGCAGCGCGTCGACCACGCCCGGCAGCGGCATCTCGTGCGGGTTGCCGAAGGTGAAGTCGACGATGTCTGCGCCGGAGCGCAGGCTCTCCAGATAGGTGTTGACGAAGAAGTCGATGACGAGCTTGTAGGCGCCGGCAGCGCCGATGTCGCGGGCGCGTTGGGAGACCGGGCTAGCGGCCATCTGTCGCCTCGCTCTCGGATAGCTCGCGGAGTCCCGGGCCGAGCGCCTGCAACGCCCGCTCCAGATGGCTGCGGCTGTTGAACGTCGCGGCCAGCTCGATGTCGGCGCGGCTGGGAATGCGCCGCAGGGCGCGCGCCAGCTTCTCGTCGCGGCGCTTGAGGTGGTCGTAGAGCTCCGGGAAGTGCTCAGACATCCGCCGCGCTTGTGTCGCCAGGGTAGTCTTTTCAATTCCGGGCGTGGCTGTCGCTGTGGTCACAATTTCCTCCTGAAATGTTGATTCGTTGTGGTCAGCCAACGCCGCGCGGGAAGCCTGGCGCTGGCTGTACGGGTTAGGTCAGCTGGAACTGGAACGTGATGTTCGGCGCGGGCGCAAGGACGCCCTCACCGAGATTGATCAGCGTGTTGTTCGTCTCGACCTCGGCCTCGCTGACCGAGCCGCGCGCGCCGTGGTAGAGGCCGTAGCCGCCGGTGATGACGCGCAAGGTGTACTGGCCGCCTTCGGTGCCCTCGCTCACCAACCCGTCGCCACTGTCGAGCAGGTAGTGCTGGGTAGTGATCGTGTGCGGGACCGCGCCATTGAGGATGTCTGCGGCATCGTGGAAGAGCCAGCCGTGGCAGACCCAGGTGCCGATGCCGCCGGCTTGCCCCGGCCCGGTCAGTCCCTGCGCGATCGTCCCGGCCGGGTAGATGCGCCCCTGCACCAGGAAGGTATCGCCGCGCAGCACCAAGCTATCGGGCGGATTGCCGAGCTTGCGGTTGAAGACCATCGTGCCGCCGTTGCAGGCGACATCGAAACCGAACTCGTTCGACTGCGCCAGCCCCGCGGCCTGGGTCGCGCCGAGCAGCCCGGCGGCCCCGGCGATGGCCCCGCCCCGTTTCAGGACATGGCGGCGGGAGAGCGTGCTGTCAGACTTCATATCAGGTCGGATTATTCGTTCGATGAAAGCGGGCATCGTTGTGCTCCTACATGGCTTGGATGGCGCCGAAGATACTGCCGGCAAGGCGAAGCCCTCCGCGCGTCATCGGCATTGAATGAACATGATCTTTCGATCGCGGCACGTGACCGCTGTCGCGTGCGTCTGGTCCTGGATCAGGGCCTTGTCAGGGCGGTCCTCGTCGTCCGGCGGGAGGAATCACGCTAGTGCGTCGCAGGCTTGACGTTGTTGTTGACCCGGAAGAAGTTGGTCGGGTCGTACTTGCGCTTGATCTGCGCCAGCCGGTCGTAGTTGCCGCCATAGCCGGAGCGCAGTAGCTCCTCCTGCTCCTCGCCAAAGCCTGCGAAATTCAGATAGATTCCGCCGCTGGAATACCGTTGCATCGCATCCCAGGCGTTCCGTGCCCAGGCGATGTTCGGAGCGTTGTCCTGCGGATCCGACCAGGTACCGTCGAAGCTGATTAGGGCCTGTGCACTGCGCCCTGCAAGCGGTGTCTCCTGAGCGCCAACCCGGCTGGTTGCGCCGCCTTGATGCCAGATAGCGATGAGCGAACGGTGGGAGGGGCGTCTGGCGCCAAGCTCACACAGCTCGTCAAAGAGCTCGTCGCTCAACTCATCGACGTACTGCGACTTGAAGTAGTACATGTCCCCATCCGGGAACATCGGATCGAACGACATCTGGAGTGCGGTGTATGGAACCTGATTGCTCAGGTCCAACAGGGGTGTCCCGAGCTCGCGCAGGGGCTGCATAATCTGCTCGCCCTCGTCAGCAGGTCCGGCGTAGACAGCCGCTGGAATGACAACAGGAACGTTGTGAAGCTCGGGCGGAAACCCCTCGAGAGCAGGGACGCTCCAAAGCAGGCCAATCGAGCTGACTTCGTCCGGAGCGGTGTCCAGATAGGCACGCCAGGCACGCAGCACGTGTGGCGCTTCAGCAACCGGATAGACGGGCGCGCACAGAGCAACGACCGGTCCAACTGGATGTAGTTTGAACTCGAGCGACGTGACAACGCCAAAGTTGCTGCCTGCTCCGCGCATGGCCCAGAAGAGATCTTCGTTCTGGTGTGCGTTGGCCGTGACCAGGCTACCGCCAGCCAGCACGACATCGAGCGAGACGATGTTGTCGACGCTAAAGCCATACTTCCGCCGCAGATGGCCCATACCGCCATGAAGCGCCAGGCCGGAGACGCCAGTTGTCGAGATGTTTCCACCGGGTGTCGCCAACCCGAAGACCTGCGTCTCGCGGTCAACATCGCCCCAGGTTGCGCCACCCTCGACCCGCACGGTCTCTGCCGCAAGATCGACTCGCACCGCGCACATGTTCGACAGATCAATGACCAGGCCGTCGTCGCAGAGCGCATTGCCGGCGACATTGTGACCACCGCCACGGATCGACACCAATAGCTCGTGCTCGCGAGCGAAATTCACCGCAGCGATGACATCGGCCACCCCCTGACACTGTGCAATCAGGGCCGGCCGGCGAGTGATCATGCCATTGCGAATCGCACGCACGTCCTCATAGGCCTCGTCGGCAACGGTCACGACGTCACCTTTGAATGAGGCTCGAAACTCGTCAAGCACATCCCCGTCGATCTTGAGGGCGAGTGCGTCTGGCTGAACAACCATCTTGTCTCCACTTCCCATATCTGCCGTGTCAGGCGGGAAATCAGCGCAGCCTCCCTGGACTGCCGCGCTCCTGGTCTGAGGTCGCCCTGGGTACACCACCAGCATTCGCTCGGTTGGGCACGAGCCGACCGCTACTCCGCCTGAAAAACATCTGATGGTTCTAGGATATGGGCTGCGCCAGCGAGCCACATCGTGGGGACTACGTAAGTTCTCTTCGGAGTTTCGCCTTAGAAACCTGCGTAGAAATACTTAGGTCCCAAGAACCGGCGCGGGAATCGATTCGAGCGGGCGGGCGGGTCTACCCATCCAACGCTCCATAGGACTATAGAATGCCCTGCTCAAACGCCACTCGAACCGCCGCCGTACGGTTGTTAACGCCGAGTTTGTTGTAGACCGAGCGCAGATGCTGGCTCACTGTCCGCGTCGCGATGTACAGGCGCTCCCCCGCCTCAGCATCGGTCAATCCCTCGGCCACTACCCGAAGCACCTCAAGCTCCCGCCTGGTCAAGCCCGCATTGTCCGTTAGCGAAACCTGCGCGGAGCGCAAGGACGCGCCAGCCGGAATCTGCTTCCGCGCGTTTGTCAGAAGCGCCTCCCGCATCTCCTCATCGTCCAGCTGATCAGCAAGCTGGTCCACAATCATCAGGGCATCCCGACCAACGGTCTTCGCTTCCGCATCGCGCCCCTGCGCCCAGAACAACCTGCACTGGGCTGCGAGGATGCGCCAGTGGATCAGCGGAAGCCCAAGCAGCACCGCGTCACCGAGCGAACGCTTTAGCTGTCGCTCTGCGTGTGTGGATTCGCCACAGGCGACCAGGATTTCGCCACGCAGCCAGGTTAGGTATGGAGATACTGGCCCGGGGCCAGCGGGTATCGATGCAATGAGATGATCAACAGTTTGCAGCGCTTCGCTGCCGCGCTCTCTGGCAAGCAACAACTCAGCACATGCGTACCAACAAAGCCGGGCGCTCACCATCGACAGCGGCGCTGATCTGTCAATATGCGGGCTCAATAGAACGTCGGCCTCGTCGAGCCTGCCAAGCTGAATGAGCGCTGAAGCCAGCAAGCCGATTGATCCGGTTCCGAAGAACGAAGAGCCGACGGCCCTAGCCACCTCGACCGCAATCTCAAGATGTGGACGCGCATGGTCTGGCAACAGGATTTCGAGCAAGAGTAGCCCAGTGAGGCTGTTGATCTGTGCAATCCACATTTGATGGCCGATGCTTTCCGCTTCGGCGAGCCCTTCGCGCAGATAATTCAAGCCTCTGCGAAGATCTCCAAAGCCCGCGTGGCAGAGTCCAGTGGAGCCAGCGCCATAGGCTATGCCGGAGCGCCAGTTCATGTCCCGTGCGATCTCCAGTCCCTCCTGTTGCTGGGCAACGACCCGTGCCCGCGGAACGGGATTGCTCTCGAAGCGGGCGACGCGCCAGGGCCAGCCGCCCCAGGAGCCAATCGAGGCATTGATCAACGCGGAATGCAGCGCCTGGAGATCATCATGCCGTTGGAGGATTGGAATAGCCTGCGCCATGTGGCGGCCCGAATTCGGAATGTCCCCGAGTAGCGCGTACGCCATACCGAGGAGTTCAAGCGAGTTGCCCATACCTCTACTATCGCGCATCTCCTCAAAGATACTGAGAGCCTCGTGATGAAGCGGAATGGAGTTCGCCGGATCTTCCGCATTGGCATACCAGTTCCCAAGCCGGTTGAGGCTATCACCTAATGGGCGCTGATCGTCCATAGTTCTGGCTAGCTCTACCGCCTGCTGGCAATAGCGTTGCGTCTGTTCGTAGTCCCGGGCAGACCACAGGACGGCCAGGTCTACGAGCGCTTGCCACTCGGCTCGGAGATCGTCCCGCTCGCGCGCTTCCGTCAGCACGAACTCGAAATCCAGGCAGGCGCCATCAAAGTCTCCCAGCGCATCACGCGCGTGCCCACGTAATCGATAGAGCGCGAGTGGCGGGTCGGTCCGTAGGCGATCCGCGAGGTCGATTGCCCGCTGGCACTCGTCTATCACGGCCTCGACCGCAAAGAGCCGCTGACTCTCCTCCACTGCCGTTACCGACCAGACAAGCGCGCGCTCGTCACCGGCTGCGTGAAAGTGATTCGCAACGATCACCGCGTCCGGCCGCTGGTTGGTAGACAGCGCCTCTGCCACTTCGCGGTGGAGCGTTTGACGCCGCAAGAGCGAGGTACTCTGGTAGACCACCTGCCGCACAATGGCATGCCGAAACCGGACGGTAGTTTGCCCGAGGCCAACCTCCAGGAGCCGCACATCGAGCAGTTGCTGCAGCGAGGCATCCAGTCCACGCGTCGAACGATCATGCAGACGTGGCATGAGATCAAGCGGTGCGTCGTAACCAATCACCGCCGCCAGTTCGAGAAGCTGCCGAGCCTCATGGTCCAGACGCGCCAAGCGTCGATGAATCACCTGTTGCACAAGCGGGGGAATAGCGGCTCGCTTGAGATCGCCAAGCCACCAGCCACCGGTTACCGGCGCTAGCAGCTGCTGTTCAGCGAGCGCAAATAGCAGTTCACTGATAAAGAACGGGTTGCCTTCCGCAAGGCGTTGCAAATACTCCGTCAAGCGGAGCTCGTCATCGATCGAGAGACGATACTCGCGTTGCACCAGTGCCAACACGGCCGCTCGATCCAGTTGTTGCAACGGCAGCCGCTGCACGTTCCCCTCACGGATCAGAACAGGCAACAGAGAACTCAGGTGATCGCTCTGGTCGAGATCACCATCGCGATAGGTGACGACAATGAGAATCGGCAGGCCGCTCAACGTCCGCGACAAGTAGCGCAGGAGATCCAGGCTGGCATGGTCAGCCCAATGGAGATCCTCAAGCACAATCAGCGTTGGCCAGGCGACTGCCACAGCGCTCAGGAATTGTCCAACCAACTCAAACAGAGCGGCTTGTGAATCGATCCCCAACATGCCGCTGCCAGCCTCTAATTGCTCTGGAACAGCGGGCATCTCGGGAAATTCAGGGTAGGTCCGCAGTGCCTCAGTCCAGGGACCGTACGGCGGAGTCGTCGTGAGATCGTAACAGCCGCCGCTCAGCGTGAGCATTCCGGCTTCGGCAGCATCTCGGGTCACTGCCGCGCAGAGCGTGGTCTTGCCAATGCCGGCCTCCCCGGAGAGCAGGACAAGCCCACCGAACCCGTCGCGCGCCTGCTCAATCCAACCATGTAAGTGCTCAACCTCGCGGGATCGTCCAGCGATGAAGGGCAGCGATTCAAATGGATCTCGACGATCGGTAGCCTCGGGTCCGCTCATACGAGCTGCTCGCGAATTGCAATGGCGGCCGCAGCTGTGCGCGTGGGCACTGCGAGCTTGCCGAGGATGTTGGAGACATGGACTTCCACAGTGCGCGGACTGATTCCAAGTTGCCCCGCGATCTCGCGATCTGTCTTGCCCAAAACCAGCTGGGCAAGAACTTCGACCTCGCGCGCTGTCAGACTATGTGAGATAGCTTTGACTTGGGGAAGCCGATTGCGAACCCCTTCCCAGAACTTGTCACGCATCAGCTCGTCATCAAGTTGGTCCGCAAGCTCGGTCGCGAGTCGTTCGGCTCCGGCCGAAGCCTGAACAGCTTGCTCCACACGTCCCTGGACCTGATACAGCCGTGCCAATGCCACCTGAACATGGTATTGCTCGATCACAAGGTGGTGGCGATCAGTGATCACGATAGCCGCCTGAAATTGCAGGTCGGCATCGTCGAGCCGGTTGAGGGCCTGCAGAGCTTCGCCGCGTAGCCTCAGAACTATCGCCGGAGGATCGTTAAAATCCGTAATCTGAATATCGGCCAACAACTCGTCCAAGATTGTCAACGCCCGCTCGGACCGTCGTTGTGCCAGCAAGAGCTCAGCCCGCGCGATCCGCCAGATCCGACCAGCCGAAAATGTCCAGGATCGCATCGCCTCATCAGCTTGCTCAAGCACCCTGTCGGCACGTTCAAGATCGCCCAGCTGCGTGTAGGCGGAGCCGAGAAAACTGATTGAGGCTATTTGCATCGGCGGCGACCTCAGCGCGTCGCTCAGGACACGACACCGCTCCATTGGTTCAACCGCCCAGTCCGGCAAGCGCAAGTCCAGATAGCTCAGAGCAAGGCGACATTCGGACTGTGCCTGCCACT
>JAUIIK010000025.1 GCA_030431755.1 Chloroflexia bacterium | reverse complement strand
ACGGAAACGGCGCCGCGCTCGCGATCGAATCCAGCGCGGCCTTGTCCAACGTCTTCGAGCCGGAACTCTTGACGATCTTGTGCGAGACCAGCTGGCCATTGGCGTTGACCGTGAGCTTAACCACGGCCGTGCCGGTTCGATTGGTGCGCGGGTTTACTTTCGACCGCTCCAGATGCACCCGAAGCTTGCCGAGATAGGCTCTGTGCGCGGTGGCGTCGCCACCGGCCAGCTCCGCGCCCGAGCTTTCGCGCATGGCAATGACGGTCTGTTGCACGACCGTGGCGATCTGTTGCGGCAGCGGCTGCTCGGTTTCCGTGACCTCGGGTTCCTCCAAGGGCTCTTCGATCGGCTCGGCATCCACCTGTTCCATCAGGTCCGGGTCAGGCTCGGTCAGCACCTCCTCGCTCGGTGCGAGCAGTTCGCTTTCGGGGCCCGTCGCGGAGGCGATCAGGGTATTCTGGACCGGCTGGACTTCAGGCACGTCCTCGACGGGGAGTTCTTCCTGCTCTTGAACCGCCTCGACCTGCTCCAGCGGCTGAGCCGCGGCGCTCATCATAGGTGGGGCCTCTACCGCCTCCACCGACATCACGTCCTCGCCAAGCTTGGCGATGCCCTCGATCGCAATGCCTTGCTCGACGACCATGACGTCGCTGCCGGCGCCCTCCTGGAACGCGGCGCCATCCGCCGCCGGCATGAAGATGGCGAGCAGAACCGCGACCCAGATGAGGGTCAGCAGGACTGAGTGCTCGGCCGGGAACCCTGCGGTCGAATAGGGGTTTGGGTTGCCCCACAGATCGCGGATCGAAGCCGTCAGGGCGCTGACCGGGTTCCACTCCGCCACCGGTTGGAGCCAGCCTGGCAGCGTCTGGGGCGGCACGAAGACGTTCGATAGAAAGGTCAGCGGGAAGATGACCGTGAACCCGACCTGATTGGCCGACTCGACCGTCCGGACATAAAGCCCCAACGTGACACCGATCCAGGACATGGCAAAAGTGAAGAGCAACAGCAGCCCGACACCGGCCAGGAACTCCGGAGCGCTGCTATGCACTCGCCAGCCGACTGCCAGCCCGGAGAGCATCAACACGACCAGAATGCCGGCGTTGTAGACGAGATCGAACATCGTCCGGCCGCTCAGAACAGCCGAGCGGGCCATCGGTAGCGAGCGGAAGCGGTCGATGATGCCCTTGTTGACATCATCGGTCATGCCGACGGCCGTTGTCGCTGCCGCGAAGATCACCGTCTGAGCAAAGATACCTGGCATCAGAAATTCACGGTAGGAGCCGCCGTCCGGCAGCGGGATCGCGCCGCCGAAGACGAAGGCGAAGAGCAGCACGAACATGATCGACTGGATGATCGCCAGAATCGCCAGCTCGGGGATGCGCGGGACACGTTTGAGATTGCGCCAGGTGACGATCAGCCCGTCACTGAGCGCCTGCCGGAATCCGCCGCTACCGGCCATGGTTGGAGCGTATGAACTCATCGCATATTTCTCCAGACGTTCCTAGTCGGCGGCTGCCGGCGCGTCGTCGTCACCGGTGAGCTCGATATCTTCGGCATGGTGGCCGGTCAGGGCCAGGAAGACATCATCGAGCGTCGGCCGCCGCAGCCCGATGTCATCGATCACGATGCCGGCCTCGTCGAAGTCGCGCACGATCCGCACCAGCTTCTCCGCGCCGCCATGCGCCGGGGTCGTCAGCCGCCGGGCATGTTCTTCGACGCTGCATTCGTCCTCGCCGTTACGCATCAACAGCGCGTGGGCTCGCGCGATGTCGCCGGGCTGGCGCACGACGACTTCGATGCGCTCGCCGCCGATCTGGGCTTTGAGCTCGTCCGCCGTGCCACGGGCGATCACCTTGCCGGTGTCGATGACGGCGATGCTATCGGCCAGCTCGTCGGCTTCTTCTAGGTACTGGGTTGTCAGCAGGACGGTCATGCCGCCACGCACGCTCTCGCGGATGACATTCCACATCGCGATGCGGCTGCGCGGGTCGAGCCCGGTCGTCGGCTCGTCGAGAAAGAGCACCCGCGGTTGACCGACGAGTGCGCTGGCCAGGTCGAGCCGCCGGCGCATGCCGCCCGAGTAGGTCTTGGCGGGCCGGTTAGCGGCGTCAACGAGATCGAACTGCTCGAGCAATTCGTCGGCGCGTTTGCGGGCGTCGCCCTTCGATAGCTGGTAGAGCCGCCCGAACATCGACAGATTCTCGCGGCCGGTCAGGTTCTCATCAACGGCGGCGTACTGGCCTGAGAGGCCGATGACCGAGCGCAGCTGGTGGGCCTGCCGGGCGATGTCGAAGCCGGCAACGCTGGCGGTCCCGGCGTCGGGCTTCAGCAGCGTTGCCAGAATCCGGACCGTCGTCGTCTTGCCGGCGCCGTTCGGGCCGAGCAGCCCGAGCACGCTGCCTTCGGGCACGGTCAGGTCGACGCCATCGAGGGCGCGCACTTCGCTCTTGCCTTTGCCATAGACTTTCACCAGACCTTCGGCGGTCACTGCGCTGCCGCGTGTTTCAGCCACGTACAGCGCCTCCGGCGTCACAGCTTCTGTTCGTGGACGAAGACCGATGTCTTGCACTGTCCCGGACCGCGTTGTCACGAGATTTCCAGCGTCCATTGTGCCTTGCCTTTCATTCGGCTGTTCACATCCAAAACCGCCAACCGCCTGCTCCACGGCAATGCTGAGTTGGCGGCCTTCGATAGAACGCATGAGCTATACGTACACTAGCATAGTGTGCCGTCATGTCAAGCCGGCCAGCGCTCGAATGTGTCCGAGTCCAGCGCAGGCGTGGAAATCGGATTACCCGCACCGGGATCGCAGCCAAACCAGGCTGTCGTGCAAGTCCAACCTTCACGCATTGCGATGCGCGATAGCGGTAAAGGATCGAACCGACGTGCTCCGTGGCGCCACGCTAAGCAGTGTCCGTCCGGAGCATCAAGCACTCATGTAGTGGTCTGTAGGAGAGGTATTGACGCGCCGCCGGCTCGCATTCCCGGCGCAGATGCGAGGCGGGGCGGGCCAGGAGATTGAAGCCGTCGGAGCTACCCGGTCGTTGCCTCGTGCAGCTCCGGGGCCGGCGTCAACCAGACGCCGATGGCGATGAGCGTCGCGCCCAGTCCAATGCGGAGCCGGGTAGCGAGTCCCGGTGACTGCACCAGGAGCTTGTGCCGCCGTTCCTCGGCGGCCCTGGCAAGATCATCCCACCGGCGGTGTTCGGCGATGCGGTAGAGCTCGGGCGTGGGGGCGTTGGTGTACATCGCTGGGATCCTTCCGGGACCATAACCGTGAACCGTTGATCCCATGATGCGCCCAGCCCCGCGCCGCGACATCGGAGTGATCCCGTATTTACGGCCAGCGTGTCGCTCCGCAATCTCCTACGTAATGACACGTATAGCGCCCGACTCGCTACTCGAAAACAACGACGTTGCGCAGCGCCTCGCCGCGTTCCATCGATTCGATCGCGGCGTTGATCTCCTCCAGCGGATAGCGGTTGGTGATCAGCTCATCGAGCAGCAGGTTGCCGCTCTGGTACTGCCTGACCAGCCGGGGAATGTCGATGCTCAGATGGGTGCCGCCCATCATGCTGCCCTGGAGCTTGATCTCCCGGCCGACCGTGCCGCCGATTGAGAGGGGGACGGTGGCCTCGGCCTCCGGAATACCGACCAGGGTGACGCTGCCGCCTTGCCGGACCATCCCGAGCGCGGTGGCCACTGGCTCGGCGACCCCGACGGTGACGAAGGCGTGGTCCGCGCCCCGGCCATCGGTTAGCGTCCGGATCGTCGCTGCCGGGTCATCCGTCGTCGCCGAATTGATCGTGTGGGTCGCGCCGAACTTCATTGCCGCGTCGAGCTTGTTGTCGAGCAGGTCGACGGCGATGATCGGGTTGGCTCCGGAGAGCTTCGCACCCTGGATTGAGTTCAGCCCAACCCCGCCACAGCCGATCACGACGACGCTGCTGTTCGGCGGCACTTTGGCCGTGTTGACCACCGCACCGAGCCCGGTTATGACCCCGCAGGCGAGCAGCGACGCGCTATCGAGCGGGATCTCCTTCGGGATTGGCGCGAGCTGCGATTGATCGACGATCGTCTCCTCGGCGAAGGCCGCTGTTCTGATGCCCTGGAAGAGTGGCCGGCCATCCGGCAACCGCATGCGGGTTTCGGTTTCGAGCGCGTAGCTGCCCTCACAGAGATGTGACTGCCCCCCGCTGCAATAGAAGCAGCGCCCGCAAGCGCGCAGCAGCGTCACGACAACGTGGTCGCCCGGCGCGACCAGCGTCACGCCTGCGCCGACCTCTTCAACGACCCCGGCCGCCTCGTGCCCGGCGACGACGCCGACCGTCTGCTCGCCGCCGAGCACCGGCAGATCCTGCCGCCAGTCGCCGCGGATCAGATGGACATCGCTATGGCAGATCGCAGCCGCAACGATCCGCACCCGCACCTCGCCCGCATCCGGTGGAGCCAGCACGATCTCCTCAACAACAAGTGGGTCGCCGTACGTGTAACAGACCGCCGCCTTCATCCCCGGACCTCCTTGCATGGCGCTGTGATGTGTGGGAGGAGTCTAGCTTGCCCGTTGCAATTCGACAGGGTCAATGCGGAGTCGAGCGGGGTTAGGAGTGAGGGAGATCCGTCTGGCTTTCCCTCACCCCCCTGAGGCCGCTTGTCGCTACTTTAGACCGCGACCGCCTCGGCACCGACCTCCTTGACCTTCGCGTTGAAGGCCGGGAGATCGTCGGCCAGCACGGTGTTGAGCTTCTCAAGCTGCTCGTCGACCCGTCCGGCGAGATCGTTGTAGACGTCGTAGGACTGCTGGGTCGGCTTGCCTTCGATCGCGCCGACCATCGAGATCAGGGCGGCCAGCTTGGCATTGACCAGGACCGGGAAGTTGAGCGTGTCCTGGACGGCCTTGGCGCGCCACTGGATCAGGATATCCTCGACCTCGCGCAGCTTGGACTTCAGATCTTCGCCCGCCTGGGTGACGTCGTCGTTGTCGAGCCGCTCGATCCACATATCGACCTGCTTGCGGACCTTGCGCATCCGGTTGACGCCTTCGTGCAGCTCCGAGAGCTTGCCGCCGACCTGCATCGTCAGGTCGAACTGCTCCTGGAGATCGGCCTGGCTTGCGCCGGTGCGCGGATCGGCCAGCACCTCGAAGTCCTGGCTGAGCGTAGTGTCGCCAACCGTCAGCTCGACCGAGTAGCGACCCGGGACGGCCTTCGGACCGGTCGGAGCGCCGCCGGCGAAGCCCATCGAGCCAGTGTCGTCCGGCACCTGGACCGCGTTGGGATAGCGGAAGTCCCAGACGAAACGGTTCGAGCCCTGATCGGCATCGACCACCGGCGGGCGAGTCAGACCGGGGTTGTCCTTGTAGTGCTGGTCGTCGAGCTTTTTGCTCGAATAGCTTTGGACCGCGTTGCCTTCGCTGTCCTTGATCGTGAGGGTGATCTCATCGTCGATCTTGTCCGGCAGGTAGTACTGGATGACGACGCCGTCGTCTGGGTTTGCGCCGGCATCGAGCCAGTGGCGCTCGACCTCACCCGCTTCGTTCTTGCGGTTCTCATAGCTCACGACGAGACCGGTCGAACGGAAGTAGTTGCGGCCCTCGGTCGGGCGGCTGTTGAAGCCGCGGGCCGAGGCCCAGCGGACGGTGTCGCGCGGCTTGAAGAGCACGACCCCGTCGGTCTCGACGGCGTCGCTGGCAAGCTGGCGCAGCGGGCCGAGGTCGTCGAGGATCCAGAAGCTGCGGCCATGTGTCGCTAGCACCAGATCATCATTCTTGACAACCAGATCGTGAATCGGCACGACTGGCAGGTTGAGCTTCAAGGACTCCCAATTGTCGCCGCCATCGACCGAGTACCAGATGCCGCGCTCAGTCCCGGCATAGAGCAGGCCGGGCACTTCCGGATCTTCGCGGATGGCGCGGGTGAATTCGTTGTCGGGAATGCCGTTGGTAATGAGCTGCCAGGACTCGCCGTAGTCGGTCGTCTTAAAGAGGTAGGGCGCATCGTCGTGCGACTTGTAGCGCGTCGCGGCGACGTAGCAGGTCCCGGCATCGTGTGGGGAGGGGTCGATGAGCGAGATCAGTCCCCACTCCGGCAACAGGTCCGGGCCCATCGTGACATTCGTCCAGTTCTCGCCGCCATCACGGGAGAGGTAGATCAGGCCGTCGTCGGAGCCGGACCAGATCGTGCCCTGCTCGACAGGCGACTCGGCGATGGCGAAGACCGTCGCGTAGGTCTCAGCGCCGGTGTTGTCCTTGGTGATGGGGCCGCCGGACGCGACCATCGTCTCCGGGTCGGCGCGGGTCAGGTCGGGGCTGATCGCCTGCCAGCTATGGCCGCCGTTCTGCGAGCGGAAGACGATATTGCCGCCGTGGTAGAGCGTGTTCGGATCGTGTGGCGAGAAGACCGTCGGCGAGGTCCACTGGAAGCGCCAGCGCATCTCCGCGCCGGCCGAGCCGAGCGTCATCTCCGGCCAGACGTTGACCGGCTTCGCCAGGCGGGTGCGGGCATTGTACTCGGTCAGCAAGCCGCCGTAGCTACCGGCGTAGACGATGTCCGGGTCGTCCGGCTTCACGGCGATATAGCCCGACTCGCCGCCGCCGATGTCGTAGTACTCGGGCCGGCTGATCGCGCCGGTGTTCGAGCGGCTGGGCACGCTCATCGTCGTGTTGTCCTGCTGCGCGCCATAGACGCGGTAGGGCACGGCGTTGTCGACGGTGACGTGATAGAACTCGGCCGTCGCCTGGTTCTCGATCGGCGACCAACCGACACCGTAGTTGAAGCTGACCTCCGCGCCGCCATCGTCGCCGAGAATCATCCGGGTCGAATCGGCCGGGTCGATCCAGAGCGCGTGGGTGTCGCCGTGCTGGACGGCGACGGACTCGAAGGACTTGCCGCCATCGACCGAACGCCACATGTTGACGTTCATAACGTAGACGGTGTCGGCGTCGTTCGGGTCGGCGTAGATGTGGTGGTAGTACCAGGCGCGCTGGCGCAGGTTGCGGTCCTCGCTGCCACGCGTCCAGGTCGCGCCGTAATCCTCGGAGCGGAAGACCGCGCCATCCTCGGCCTCGACGATGGCGTAGACCCGGCCAGCCTTCGCGCCGGAGGCCGAGACGCCGATCTTGCCGATAACCTCGCCCTGCGGCAGACCGGGGTTGTGGGTGATCTCTTTCCAGATGTCGCCGGCGTCGGTCGACATCCAGAGGCCGGATTCGTTGCCGCCGGACGACAGGTAGTGTGGCCCGCGGCTGCCTTCCCAGATCGCGGCGTAGAGAATGCGCGGGTTGGTCGGGTCCATCGAGAGATCGACCGCGCCGGCCGTCGTGCTCTTGTGCAGCACCAGCTCCCAGCTCTGGCCGCCGTCCTGCGAGCGGTAGACGCCGCGTTCGGCGTTCGGCCCCCAGACGTGCCCGAGGGCGGCCAGGTAGACGACGTCGGGGTTGTTCGGATGAATCTGGATCTCGCCAATGTTCTGTGTCTCGGCCAGCCCTATGTGCTGCCAGGTCTGCCCGGCGTCGGTTGACTTGTAGACGCCGTCGCCGCGCGAGACATTGCCGCGGATGGATGTCTCGCCCATGCCGGCGTAGACCACATTCGGGTCCGACGGCGCGACCGCCAGCGCCCCGACCGAAGCCCACTCGAAATAGCCGTCGGAGACGTTGTTCCAGGAGACGCCGCCATCGGTCGTCTTCCAGACCCCGCCGCCAGTCGAACCGAAGTAGAAGGTCGATCGATCCGCCGGATCGCCAGCGACAGCGACGACGCGGCCCCCACGGTGTGGCCCGATGCAGCGATACTCCATCGCCCCAAGCAGCTCAGCCCTCTCAGCCATGCAATTCCTCCCTGTAACAGTGGAAGCTCTATCTCATGCGATACCGGGCGGCATTGTAGCGCGGGGCACGAAACCTAAATACAATCTCGTATTTCCTGATCACTTGCTATAGGTAGGTAATGAGTCGCATACTTGAGTCATGAGCAACTACATTCAACAAGATCAACTCCTTCTCAGAGCATTGAGTCAAGAATGAGCAGCCTGCACCTTTCCGATCTGGATGAACTCGTACTTAGGTGCAGAGACAATCGAGCACGGTCACAGATCGCCGAAGCAGTCGCGTGCTATCGTGCGGGTGCGTATCGCGCATGTATAGTCTTGACATGGATTGCCGTCGTGTTCGATCTGCTGGGAAAGTTGTCCGAACTCGACCTCTATGGGGATAGACGTGCTGGGCAAGTCCTAGATGACTTCCGAAAATGGCGCGAAAACAGCGATGTTATCCAACTTCAGAATTTTGAACGGACGATTCTCGCCACGGTAGGTGAGAAATTCGAGCTGTTTACGTCGATAGAACTCGAGGACCTCGAGCGCCTTCGCGTAGATCGCAATCGATGTGCCCATCCCACCCTCAATGTGGCCGAAGACGAATATTTGCCAACCTCTGAACTAGCTCGCTACCATCTCACCAGCGCCGTAAATCATCTCCTGTCGCTTGCCCCCGTTCAGGGGAAAGCAGCTAGAGATGAGATCCTACGAGAAGTAAGGTCAGAGTATTTCCCCACAAACATTGATCGGGCCGTTCAACATTTTCAGACTGGGCCGCTAGATCGGCCCACAATTGCGCTCACTAGGAACTCGATCTTATTGCTCTTGAAGTATGCTCTGCACGAGGACATAGCGGAGTCCGAGCGCTTGCGACATTTGGTCGGGATTCAGGCAATTGCCCGTATGCATCCCGCCATAAGCGAAGAAGTTCTCGCTGAATCTCTACCAAAGGAATTCCGGCGGTTAGAAGACGATCGCTTGAGCCGATTTGTCGCCGTTCTCGCGATGGTCCCTAGCGCCACCTCAGCTATCGGATCTGCCGAATATTCGAAACTCAATGAATATCTGAGGCTATGCGAGCTTCCGGACGAATCCGCTGCTATTCTAGACGCGATTGCGGTCCCAGGACTCGCGCAAGCGGCGCAAATGCGACTCGGTGATGTTTCGCTTAGCGCACTCATTGCGACGGTTCGTCGGCATCCATCCGTGGTTTATACGGATGCCGTTGTCCACCGATTTGCGAATGCAAGTAGCTTCCGCCAAGCTGAGCAGGTCGGTCGAGATCTAGTACTTCCCATCGTAAGCTACCTCAACATCGAACAGTTGCAGCGAATCCTCGAAGCGTTCCCCGACAACCGCCAGATTTGGGATGCCAATGGCATGCCAACGATCATGGTGGAACTGTTCAAGGCAACTCAGGATCACGCGGACAAGCTCCAGGCTGGTTGGGCAGTGGTCTATCAAAAAGCCGATAGTGACTTGGATCCTTCGGAGACAAGACAGCTCCGGCAATTGCTGGAGAACCGATTTCCAGATTTTGGCGTTCCGTTCTGAATTCTTGACTTGGATCATCAACGGACAGCCGCGTCTTCCGAGGCATTATGCTCAGAGGCATTCCTCATGATTTCAATGTCGAATGGTGCTCAAATGCCCGGAAAGACACGTCGGACGTGTCATTCGCCGTGTGAATGAATGCCTTTGCACATATCGTGATACCGGTGAAATGCGCCAATGGCTGCGCCACAGATATCACCTTGAAGCGATGTGTATGGGTTGACGAAAGGCAGGAGCAGAGAAGTGTCTGTCAAGATGTTTTGGACGGAACGGTAGCCCATGGGCTTTCGGGTGCAACACATCGATCACGTCGAACTCTTCGTGCCCGACTTCGAGGCGGCTCTGGAGTGGTATCGGGATGTGCTGGGGTTGGTGCCGGTTGAGAGTGCAAAGCTCTGGGCCGATGAGGGACAGCCGCACATGATCTCCAGCGACGGCGGGACGACGATGCTGGCGCTGTTTCGCGGTGAGGGGCCGGGCGAGCGGGAGTTCGTTGGTCATCAGCGGGTGGCGTTTCGGGTCGATGCCGCCGGGTTCGTGAACTTCTTCAACCACATCGAACGGGTGAAGGTCGAGAGCTGACACGGTGACCCGCTCACCCACGATCAGGTTATCGGCCACGCTCTGGCTTGGTCGATCTATTGCCGTGATCCCTGGAGCAACACCCATAACATCAGCGACTTCGAAAGCGCTGAGATCAATGCCGCGTTCAGCTAATGATCGGGGATGTCCCCACAGTTGTGAGGATATCGGGCGCGCCAAAGCGTGGAGTTAGACATCAAGCGGCGATTGCCCCAGCAGCTCTATCTCTCGGCTACATAACATCCTAGAAATTACTGATAATTAGTCTATTCCTATCGGTGCTATCATTGGGTGTTCGTACTGCTCGCGAAGGGTGCGGGGGGATTGCTCGTGGCGCAGGTTGCTGGACGCATGCTCAAGGTGCTCATCGTTCCTGCCCTGCTCATCTCACTGCTCGCCATGCTCCTCTACATCACACCAACCGCGGCCGAGGTCGGCGACACCACGCGCGTCAGCGTCGCGAGCGACGGCGGGCAGAGCGCGCACAACAGCCGCAACATCGCCGTCAACGCCGATGGCCGCTACGTGGCCTTCGAATCGGCGGGGGACACCTTCGTCGTCAATGACACGAACAGCGACTACGATATCTTCGTCTATGACCGCATGGCCGGCGCAACCGAGCGGGTAAGCGTCAGCAGCGCCGGCAGCCAGAGCAACGGCAATAGTTTCAAGCCCACGCTCGATGCCAGCGGGCGCTGGCTCGCCTTCGAATCGCAGGCCACCAATCTCGTCGCCAACGACACCAACGGGGTCGCCGACATCTTCCTGCACGATCGCGACACCGGCGCAACCGTCCGCGTCAGCGAGGACTCGGACGGCGCGGAGCTACCCTATGTCAGCGAGGACGCTGCGATAAGCGGCGACGGGCGCATCGTTGCCTTTCGCTATCGCCCGCCGGACGAGTTCGACCGTATCTACGTCAAAGATATGCAGACCGGTGAGCTGCGCTTGGTGAGCGTCAACTCCGCCGGCGAGCCGGCCAGCGCCGATAGCTACGCGCCGACGATCAGCGCCAATGGCCGCTACGTCGTCTTCATCAGCCGCGCCAACAACCTCGGTGGCGCATCGCACAGCGGCAAGCGCGACGCCTTCATCCACGACCTCCAGACTGGCGCAACGACGCTAGTCAGCGTCTCGACCGACGGTGTCGGCGCGAACCACCCGGTCCACTACGAGACATCGATCAGCGCCGACGGGCGCTACGTAGCCTTCGCGACAAAGTCGGACACGTTGACGCCGGGCGATATGAACAATTTCAGCGACGTCTTCGTGCGCGACATGCAGCTCGGCAACACAACGCGCGTTACCATCGCCAGCGACGGTGTCCACGGCGTCGGCTCGAAACCCTCAATCAGCGCGGATGGGCGCTATGTCGCCTTTCAATCGCGCGCCGAAAACCTCGCGCTGGACGACACCAATCGCTCGCGGGACATCTTCGTCCACGACCGGCTCGGCGGCACGACCAAGCGGGTCAGCGTCAGCAGCGCCGGCGGCCAGGCCAACGGCAACTCGGTCAGCCCGGTCATCAGCGCCGATGGCAGGCTCGTCGTCTTCGAATCACGCGCCACCAATCTGGTCTCCGGCGATACCAACGACCGCAAGGACATCTTCGCCCACGAGCTCGCCCAGGACCCGCTGCCTACAATCACCTGCGACCGCATCGCAGTAGCAACCATCGTCGGCACCGCCTCCGACGATATCTTGATCGGCACGGCGGGAGACGACGTCATCGCGGGCTTGAGCGGCGACGACACGCTTCGCGGCCTGGGCGGCAATGACCTGATCTGTGGCGACGGAATCATCAACGATGTCCCGGTCACCGCCGGCGACGACACCGTCTACGGCGACGAGGGCGAGGACCAGCTCGTGGGCAGCGACGGCTTCGACCGGCTCTTCGGCGGGCCGGACGCCGACCTGTTGCGCGGCAACGGCAACGCCGATGAGCTAGCCGGCGAGAATGGCGACGACGAGCTGCGGGGCGGCAGCGGCCCGGATCAGCTTGATGGCGGCCCGGGCACGGACATCCTCGACGGTGGCGGCCAGGAGGATGTCTGCATCAACGGCGAAACGCTCGCGAACTGTCCGTGACCATCACTTCCACCGCTCCGTCCAGAATGCACAATCTATCGGATGGTGCGCACACAGGTCTCAGGTTATCGTGGCATTGCAGGATAGTCGCCAGGCGAAAGCGAGACCCGCAGATGACCTCAACCTTCCGCGTTCAACACATCGACCACGTCGAACTGTTCGTGCCCGACTTCGAGGCGGCGCTGGAGTGGTATCGGGAGGTGCTTGGGCTCGTGCCGGTCGAGAAGGCGAGGGTCTGGGCCGAGGCCGGGGAGCCACACATGATCTCCAGCGACGGCGGCAAGACGATGCTAGCGCTCTTTCGCGGCGCGGGGCCGGGCGAGCGAGAGTATGTCGGCCACATCCGCGTCGCCTTCCGGGTCGACGCCGCCGGGTTCATGGACTTCCTCAATCACATCGAGCGGGTGGCGGTCAAGAACCGGCACGGCGACCCGCTCACCCGCGACCAGGTAATCGACCACGACCTGGCCTGGTCGATCTATTTCCGCGATCCCTGGGGCAACCCCTACGAAGTCACCAGCTACGACTATGCCGAGATCCAGCACGTGTTGGCGAGCGCTGCATAGCCTGGCTGAAGGGCGCATACATTGGGCAATGTGCGGCGGTCGTCATGTAGCCGCGACGCGGTGCGTCGCCTCTCCTGTCAGGACGACGCTACCAGCGGCCCCAATGCACGACGTCGGAGATGTCGCGGCGTTCGCTGGCGCGGCTCGGTGTCGTTGAGCCCGCCGCCGGATAACCAATCGTGATCGCGCCAATCGGGTCGTAGGCTTCGGGCACACCGAAGGCATCGTGGATCGTCTTCTCGTCGCGGATGCTGAAGAAGAGCGCGCCCAGCTCCTCATCGACCACCGTCAGCAGCATCAGCATCGCCCCGAAGGCCGTGTCGACGTACCAGTGGGGCACTCGCCAGCGCTCCTCGTAATTGGGCGGGAAACCCTTGTCGGGCTGGGCGTAGCGGTCGAGGTAGGCCTGCTTGTGCGCCAGCGGCACGATGATCACCGGCGCGTCGTGGAGCTGCGGGGAGCCGGTCGCCTCGGCCTGACCGGGCGGGTTGGTCGCCTCCCAGAAGAGCTGGCGGTCCTCGGGCTCGGTCAGCACCAGATAGCCCAGCCCCTGGGCGAAGCCGGCCGACGGCGCACGTGTCCCGTTGTGAACGATGCGCTCGATCGTCTCTTTCGGCACCGGCCGGTCGGGATCATATTTGCGGTGCATCCGCCGCCGGTTGATAACGTCCTGAAGTTCCATGTCTATGACCACTTCCCTCTACGTACGACTTCTTCAATGCCACGGCGGCCCCGTTTGAGCGACGGCGACGGCCGGTCGCCCGGATCGGGATATCCGATAGAGATCGCGCCGATCGGCTCATAGGCCTCCGGCACGCCAAAGGCTTCCCTGAAACGCGGCGTGTCGACGCCGAAGAAGAGCGCGCCGAGTCCCAAATCGGTGACGGTCAGCAGGATGTTCTCGGCCGCGAAGCTGGTGTCGATCAGCCAGAAGGGCACCGGCCAGCGGTCCTCGTCCTTGTCCTCCCAGCCCTTGTCCGGTTCAGCGTAGCGGTCGAGGTAGGCCTGCTTGTGGGCCAGCGGGATGATGATGACCGGCGCGTGCTCCATCGTCGGCCAGCGGCGGTCCTCCTCGCGGTCCGGCCAGTTCGACTCCCAGAAGCGCTTGCGGTCCGCTTCCTCCTCCAGCACCAGGAAACCCCAGCCCTGGCTAAAGCCGGCCGAAGGCGCCCGGATCGCGTTTTCGAGGATGAAGTCGACGGTCTCCCGCTCGACCGGCTTATCAAGGTAGCTGCGGATCATCTTCCGCTTGCGAATGACGTCCTGGAATTCCAACTGGTACTCCTTAGCTTGATGCAATGTGCATGCCGGGCGCGATCACGGTCCCCTGCTGAAGCGATCCCGTAGCCAGCCCACGATACCGTGATTGCTCTGATTTTGGCGCGCATACACGCGCATGATTCGGGGCACGCTCTGGGCGCTCTCTCCCGAAACCTCAGGCAGCTCACGGGCGACGTCGTTAAGGACAGTCTCCAGGTCGCAACCGTGTTGCCTGGATGCGTTGCGCATGAGGATGTGCAGAAAGAAGGTGAAATCCTGATCTTCCGGCGTCCCGTACGCGGCAAGCGCCATAGCCCGGGCCGCCGGGACAAGCAGACGGCAGTCGCCGGTGAAGTCGGTCCGCTCGATCATGTTCTCGCTGTAGAGACCCAACAGGCGATGGATGCCACGTTCCGAAAGTCTCGTGACGACCGCTTTGCGTGTGTCATGCGAGCCGGCGAAGAGTAGCTCGACGAACGCTGCCGTGCGTTCTTCCCATCGATCAGGAAAGGAAACCAGCGCCGGCGGGGAGAGTGAGTATGGCCTGCTGCCCTCGTTGTTCGCGGCCATCCATTCGATCGTCTCGTCCAGATCTGCTTTCGCATCTGGGCCTGAAGAGCCGATCCGCTCGATGTGAGCCCGGCTCAGCAACTCCAACCGTTCGGCCAGCAGACGATGGACTTGGGCCGCGTGAACGGCATCGAACTCGACCTCATCTTTGAACGGCTCGCGTCCGACTCGCCAGGCGTACACGAGAAGGTTGTCAATCTGTGTCACGGTGAGATCACGTAGGATCTCGCCCCGTCCCGTCTCGTTCAGGTCCGCGAGATGGTCGAGCCAGCGCGCGACGCGCTCATCAGCTTCAGCCAACCTGTCCTCGGAGTCGTGATCGAAGATTTCCCGGCGATTCAACCACTCGAGTGTGTCTGTGAGCTCATCGAGCGACACTGTCAACCTTTCGTCACTCCCGGTAGTGCGAGAGGAGATACATCGCGTCCCCGGCCAGCGATCGCGGAGGCGCTCAGTCGGCCGCGACCGGCTCTTGCTCTACGAGGTGCGCCTGGCGTTCGCGGCGGGCCTGCTTGCGATGAATCGTGGCAAGCGCCTTCTGGAAGTCGGCATCGACGAGGGGATAGAGCCAACCGGCGATGGCGAAGACGGCCAATCCGCCAGTGACCGAGCGCCAGAAGCCGTTGCTGTCGCGGATACCGACGATCTGGCTGAAGACGTCATAGAGGATCGGGATAATCAGCACCAGCACGAGCTTGCCGTTGAGCCGCTTGAAGCCCAATTGCTTCAGGCCGACGTAGAGCGGCCCGGCGATTGCGGCGGCGAGGAACATCGCCGTTTCGCGGTGCTCGAAGCCCATCTTCTCGCCGGCGATAAAGTAGGAATGGCTCGGTTGCTGCGGGCAGATCAGCCGGTAGACCTTGTAACCCACCCAGGCCAGCGTGTCGTACCCGCCCGCCGCCAGCAGCGGGATCGCCACTGCCCCGCCGACGACCGCCAGCGACAAGATCGACGACACCAGCACCCAATGGCGCAGGTAGAGCGCAATATGCTCGTCAATCCAGGCTTCGAGACGGTCTTCCAAGAGTCCTTACCCCGGCCCCTCTTCCACTGCTTTGCGGGGAGAAGGGGAGAAATTAGTTGGTGGTCCTATGCGTCATGCACCAGGGGCATTGTAGGGGAAAGCTCCCTCCCCCGTCCCCTCCCTCGAAACCGGGGGAGGGGTGTCAGTGCGACAGCTGCGAGACTCGGCGAGGCGTGTCCATGTCGAACGGATTCCCGGCCTGCGGTATCGGGGTTGGCAACATCTGCGAGGCTCGCCGGAACTCATCGGTTGCGAGAGGGTTCCCCTCCCTCGATATCGTGGGAGGGGGCAGGGGAGGGAACCGCTTCCCACTCAACAACCTCAACCCCCTCCACACCCTCAAACCGCTTGGCCATCGTCGCGACCGCCTGCGCGTTGCTGTCAACCAGCAGGAAATCACGTTCCAGCTCCAGCGCCGCCGCGCCGGTCGTGCCGCTGCCGGCGAAGAAGTCGAGGACGAGGTCGCCGGGGTTGGAGGAGGCGGCGATGATCCGGCGCAGGATCGCCAGCGGTTTCTGCGTCGGGTAGCCGGTCTTCTCCTTGCCGGTCGGGCTGACGATCGTGTGCCACCAGACATCGGTCGGCAGCTTGCCGCGCGCCGCCTTCTCCGGGCCAACCAGGCCGGGGGCCATGTAGGGGATGCGGTCGATGTCCTCGGCATTGAAGACGTAGTCGCGCGGGTCCTTGACGTAGACGAGGATGTTGTCGTGCTTGGCCGGCCAGCGCCGCTTTGGCCGCGCGCCGAAGTCGTAGGCCCAGACGATCTCGTTCAGGAAGCAGTTGCGACCGAAGATCTCGTCCAGCAGCACCTTCACGTAGTGCACTTCGCGGTAGTCGAGGTGGACGTAGAGCGTGCCGTTCTCAGCCAGCACGCGGTGCGCTTCTTCCAGCCGTGGCTGAAGGAAGCCGAGATAGTCGTCGAAGGAGTCGTCGAAAGCCTGCGAGCCCTGTCGCTCCGTCCGATAGCGGTGGCCGAGGAAGCCGGTCCGGTCGCCGTTGGCATCCCGCGTCGTCGTCAGGCGCTCGCGCACCTGGGTCGTGCCGGTGTTGAAAGGTGGGTCGATGTAGATCAACGGCACGCTGCCATCGCCGATCCCAGCCAGCGCCGCGAGATTGTCTCCGTGGACGATACGTCTCAACTCCGGCCCCAACCTCTTCCACCATGCGGCAACCTGTGGGAAGATCGTATCTCACTGACTGCTGGAGGATCACCACTGTAAGGACAAGGCATGACAAGCAGCTTGACACCGGAGGCGCTAGTTTACGGGTTGAAGACGGCAGGCGATCCGCAACTCTCGCCCGATGGCGAACACATCGTCTTCACACTATCGCAGGCGAACGACGAAACGCAGAAGGTCGAGACACAGCTCTGGATCAGCGACCGCGACGGCGGAAATCAACGGCAGCTGACCCGCAGCGGCAAGGGCAACGGCACCCCGCGCTGGTCGCCCGACGGCTCCCAGATCGCCTTCGTCTCGGACCGCGGCGAGGACGAACGCAAGGGCGCACGGGGGCTGTTCGTCATGTCCTTCGCGGGCGGCGACGCGCGGGAGGTCACCCGGCATGGCCAGGGCATCAGCAACCTCGCCTGGTCGCCGGACGGCAAGAGCATCGCCTACAACTCGGAGTTCGACCCGGACAATCCGGACGAGGAAAAGCGCGATCCCGAGGCCGCCCCGCCGGTGCGCGTCACCAGCCGCATCGACTACAAGCAGGACGGCATGGGCTACCTCGGCGACAAGCGCCAGCAGGTCTACATCGTCGATCTGGCCAGCGGCGAACGGCGTAAGCTGACCGGCCGGCCCAACGACTTCTACTTCCCAGTTTGGTCGCCCGATGGCAAAGCAATCGCCGCCGCGCTGCCCAACCGCAACGGCATGAACTCGCAACTGGTGCTGCTCGATATCGCGACCGGGGCCGAAACGGTCATCGGGCCGGAGACGGGCACGATCTCATCCTGGGCCTGGTCGCCCTCGGGAGATCGCATCGTCTACACCGGCGATGTGGCGCAGACCTGGCAGAGCGATTTCTTCGTCTACCACGTCGACACCGGCGGCTCGCGGCGCATCACCGAGGATCTCCAGCCGCTGCCGGCGGGCATGATGTTCGGCAGCGCCGCCCCGGTCTGGCTCGACGATGACCGTGTCCTCTTCAATGGCACCCGCGCCGGCGCAAGTGGTCTCTATGTCATCGACCTGAGCGACGGTGAGGTCGAGCGCAGCCACCGCCACGACGCGACGAGCGGCGGCCTCAGCCTGGACTCCGGCAACCGCTATGCTGTCCAAACCCACGCCAGCTTCGACTCGACCGGCGAGATCTCGGTCTACGACCGTGAGAGCGGCAAACTGTCAGTCATCACCAGTTTCAACGAAGAGTTCCTGAACGAGCATCCCCCGGCCCGCTGGGAGCAGATCGAGATCGAGCGCAACGGCTACACCATCGAGTCATGGCTGTTGAAGCCCCACGACTTCGACGAGTCGAAGCAGTACCCGCTGGTGATGACGATCCACGGCGGCCCCAACGGCCACTACGGCTACAACTATGAGCCAGTCCAGCAGATACTGGCCTCGAACGGCTTCCTGGTCGTGCTCTCGAACCCGCGCGGTTCAAGCAGCTACGGGCGCGAGTTCACGATGCAGGTCTCCGAGGACTGGGGCGGCGAGGATTACCAGGACCTGATGGCGGTCGTCGACACCGTCCTCGAGCGCCCCTACGCCGACGGCGACCGGACCGGCATCGAAGGCTACAGCTACGGCGGCTACATGACCTCCTGGATCATCGGCCAGACCGAGCGCTTCAAGGCCTGTGTCTGCGGCGCGCCCTGCTTCGATCTCGAGTCGATGTACGGCACCAGCGACATCAGCCACACCTTCGGCGAGCTCCAGTGGGGCGGCCAGCACCATCAGAGCCCGGAGTGGTACCGCGACCACTCGCCTTCGACCTTCGCGCACAAGGCCACGACACCGACGCTGATCATCCACGGCGAGGCCGATGAGCGCTGCCCGATCGGCCAGGGTGAGCAGATGTTCATCGCTCTGAAGAAGGCCGGTTGCGAGGTCGAGTTCGCCCGCTACCCCGGCGGCGCGCACGGCTTCCGCCGCATGGGCCCGCCGGCCCACCGCGAGGATCTACTGGGTCGGACGCTGGGCTGGATGAAGGACCATTTGATGTAGCGCGGCGGGCATACTGCAACCGAACTTGGCCCCGGTCGGCTGTCGCATCTAACAGCCGACCGGGGCTGATGCTTTCCCTGGCTGCCGTCAGGCCAGCACTGGTAGCGGCCGCTAGCGGAGCAATATCGCAACGTCAGCCCGCGCCCGGCCGTTTCTGCTTCGAGGACTGGATGATTGGGAAGGGCACTGGCGATGCGGCGCGCGCGATATCTACTCGTATTAGGACTGGCTCTAATGCTGCTGCCGGTGGGCGCGCTGGCGCGGCGCGGCGTTCAGCTCCAGCAGATCGATATCGACGCGCTGCCGGTCCAGAATATCTCGAACGGGTCAGGCGGCGGAGCGTCGATGAGCGCCGACGGACGCTACGTTGCCTTCTCGACCTTCGACGAACTCGTGCCGGAAGACATCAACGGCGACCGGGACATCTACATCTACGACCGTGAGACCGGCGCGCTCGAGTTCGTAGGCGTGCCAAACCTCGCGACCGAGGACTTCCACGTCTCCTCCGACGCGATGCTCAGCGCCGACGGCCAGGTCATCATCTTCACCTCCGACGCGCCGGACTTCGTCGAGAATGATCAGAACGATAGCTACGACCTCTTTATCTACGACCGGACTGACGGTTCCTACAGCCGCGCCAACCTGACCTCTGACGGCGCGGAGGTCGATGGCCAACCCTTCAACCCGGTCATCAGCCCGGACGGCAACTACGTCGCCTTCCACACCTGGGCGCAGCTTACGCCTGACGATGTGCCCGACACACAGGATGTCTACGTCTACGACCGCAGCACCGGGGATCTGGAGAGGATCGGCGGCGAAGGCGGGCGCACGCACGAAGCGAGTCTCAGTCAGAACGCCGAGTTCATCGCCTTCGAGTCGGCGGCCCTCACCATGGTCGACGGCGATCTGAACGAACAACCAGATATCTTCGTGCTTACACGAGCAACCGGCGAGATCGAGCGCGTTAGCGTTGCCAGCGACGGCGGAGAAGCCAACGATTTGAGCCGCGAACCGCTCATCAGCGCCGACGGCCGCTACGTCCTCTTCGAGTCGCGCGCCACAAACCTCGTGCCCGGCATAGCCGGCAACGAGTTGCACATCTACCTCCATGATCGCCAGACGGGCGAGACGGAGCTGATCGACGCGAGCGCGGACGGCGCGGCGCTGGCACTCGACGGGGCGCTCGGCCCAACCGGCCCGGCGATCTCCGCTGACGGCAACCAGGTGGTCTTCACCTCCCTGGCACGTCTGACCGACGATGACGTGAACGATGCGAACGATGTCTATCTGCGTGACCGGGCAGCCGGCACGACGACGCTCGTCAGCCGCTCGGTCTTCGGGCTCAGCGGCGACGGCTCCAGTAGCGGAGCGGTCATCTCGGCGGACGGAGCCGAGATAGCCTTCAGCTCGACCTCCAGCAACATCACCTACCTCGACGACGACGGCTTCGTGCCGCAGGGCGCGCCGCCCGACGTCTTCGTCCGCACAATGGGCCAGCCGTATCCGCCGACGCCCTTCGAGGCGACCCATGAGCGGACCGATCTGCCGGTGATGACCGGGCAGGCCCAGCGCACCTGGACCTGGGCGCCGGAACCATTCACCGAGCCCTTCTACGAGCCCTACGGGCAACAGTCCGATGGCAACGTCATGCCGATCCAGCACCGGCTCGTCCAGTACTACGACAAAGCACGAATGGAAGTTACCCACCCCGGCGACGATCCCAACTCCATCTGGTATGTCACCAACGGCCTGCTCGTTGTTGAGATGATGACCGGCGAGCTCCAGGTGAGCGACGAGACGCGCTTGCAGCTCGACGCCGCCCAGGTGAACGTCGCCGGAGACGCCGACGACCCGAACGGCCCGACCTACGCCGGGCTGGCCGGGCTGCGCGACGCCGCGCCTCACCCAAGCGGCGCACCGATCACCGCCCGGGTTGACCGGCAAGGGCAGGTAACGACGGACCCAGCGCTGGCGGACTTCGGGGTCGAGATCGCGCTCATGGACGACGTGACCGGCCACGGCATCGCCGCGCCATTCTGGGAGTTCATGAACTCCAGTGGGACAATCTGGGACGGCAGCGGCTACGTCACCGATCAACTGTTCGAGAATGCCTACTTCGCGACCGGCCGGCCGCTGATCGAGGCCTACTGGGCGGAAGTGCTTGTTGGCGGACAGCCGCACGATGTGCTGATGCAGTGCTTCGAGCGCCGCTGCCTGACCTACACGCCCGGCAACCCGGAAGGCTTCGTCGTCGAAGCCGGCAACGTCGGGCTGCACTACTATGACTGGCGCTACAACACCCAACCGCTCGCGCCGGACCTCGCCGGCTCAGTCGTCTTCACCGAACGTGTGAAGCTCAACATCGTCGACCACGGCGGCGTCGAGGAGATCCTGACAGCGCCAGACGGCTTCGAGATCTTCTCGCCGATCTGGTCGCCGGATGGCAGCCAGGTCGCCTATGTCCTCTGGGCCGACGCAAGTCACGCCGACCTCTATCTTGTGAACGCAGACGGCAGCGACATCCGCCAGCTGACCGTCGACGACGATGTCAGCTCCCCGTCGTGGTCGCCCGACGGCAGCCAACTGGTCTTTGAATCCAATGAAATGATCACGATCATGAACGTGGACGGCACGGGCCGCGCCGATATCGGTCCCGGCCGCCAGCCGGCCTGGTCGCCGCTCGGCGACCGCATCGCCTACATCGAGCGCGACGACCGCGTCGAGCACCTGACGACGATGGACGTTGATGGCGGCAACGTCAACCAGGTCATCACCGCGCCCTTCGACAGCCACGGTGGCTACGCCTACTTCTCCGGCTACGGCTGGTCACCAGATGGCACACAGTTCGCCTATGCCGGCACCTCGACCCGCCCGGCGAGCCCGAATATCTTCTACTCCTTGTGGACGGTCAATGCGGACGGCACCGACGAACGGATCATCGACACTGGTGGCGCGGCCGGTTCAAACCCCGGCTGGTCGCCGGACGGCGGCTACCTGACCTACAGCCGCGAGCACGTCGTCTACGCCGTCGATCCCGAGACGTCCGAGGTGCGCGGCTTGCTCTGGGATCTCTCCGGGCTAGTCCGCGACTACGACTGGCGGGCCGTGAGCTAACCCGCTCCGCCGTTGACCAAGTCCCACTGGACCCGTAGGGCAGGGGCTTGTCCCCTGCCGGCTCGTTTGGCTCTTACCCAACCCAGCAGGGGACGAGTCCCTGCCCTACGCAGGTGTGAAGGATCGTTACGCCTGGGACAATCGTCCGGGTTCTTCCGCTGCACAATCCAAACGGCAGATCTGCGTCGTAGCTGATAGAGTACGGTTCGGTTGCCGGAGCGTAACTCCGCTGCCCGGCACCGGTCGAGGTCAGGATGATGCGGGGAGAACCGCTATGGCCCGGTCGGGACGTGATGCGGACGACGACGCCGTCCGCGATCTCTCCGACACCGAACTCGTGCACCGGTTGCAAGTGGGGGATGAGCAGGCACTCGTCGAGCTCTATCGCCGCTTTGCCGGTCTGGTCTATAGCGTTGCCTTCCGCGTCGTACACGATCACGCGCTGGCCGAGGAAGTCATGCAAGACGCCTTTCTGAATTGCTGGAATCGGGCCGACAGCTACCGGCCCGCCGCAGGCAACGTCGCCCCCTGGCTGGCGCGCATTGCCCGCAACCGCGCAATCGACGTAACCCGTGGCAAGCAGCATCAGGCACGGCTCCGGGAACAAGCGCCGCTCGTGCCGCTGCGCTCCATGTCTGCCGGCGACCATAGCGACGCCATCGCGGTTGGCTCGACGCTCTCGGAGGCGGTCGCGGAGCTCCCGGACAACCAACGGACAGTCATCGAGCTCGCCTACTTCGGAGGCCTGTCCCAATCGGAAATCGCAACCCAGCTGAACCAACCACTAGGAACGGTGAAGTCGCGTACCCGCACGGCGATGGAACATCTCCGCAACCGGCTGCACTCGACCTTCCGCGCGCCCTCATCCGGAGTAGCCGAGTATGAGTGAGCGCGGACGCGACCATAACGAGTTCCAGGCGGACCTCGCCGCCTACGCGCTAAGGACGCTCGATGCTGCGTCGGCAGCAAGCCTTGAGGAGCACCTGCGAAGCTGCCCGGAGTGCCGGGAACTCCTGGCAGGATATGAAGAGGTAGTCGCTGGCTATCCCCTGGCTATCGAGACACAAGCGCCGCCGGATGGCTCGCTCGACCGTCTCCTGGAACGGGCGCGCCACGACGCCGCGGAACTGCCGGCGATAGCCGCGCCACCGAACCCCGGCTGGCGTATGCGCTACCTCTGGACGGGTTTCGCAGCCATGGCCGCGCTGCTGCTGGTCATGCTGGGTTGGAACGTCTGGCTCCAGTTCAACGCCAGCAACCGCTCGCTTGTTGACTCTGAGCGCATCGCCATCGTCCTCCCCCTCGACGGCTCGGCCAGCGCCGAGAGCGCGACCGGCCAGCTCGTCATGGATGCTGAGTGGGACGACTGCGCGCTCGTCGCCAGCGGATTGCCGCCGCTGGGCGCCGAGAGCGATTACCAGCTCTGGTTCGTGCGCGCCGACGGCAGCCGTGAGAGTGGCGCGGTCTTCCACCCGAACGCGCGTGGCCAGGTCACGGTCGACGTTGATGTGCCCGACAACTGGCGGGACTTCGAGCGCGTGGGCGTGACCGAGGAGCCGGCCGGCGGCAGCCCCGGCCCAACCGGCCCGAGCGTCCTCGGCGGAAACTTTGCCAGCTCAGATTAGCCGCCTGCCTTGAATTTCTCCGGTCGCCGGCTGGCGCTATCGACGGGTGGCTAGCGCGTGCCGTCGCTCCTGACATCGTTCGATCTCGTTGGAACCTTCGTCTTCGCCCTGAGCGGCGCGCTGGTCGCCGCGCGCAAGGATTTCGACGTCGTCGGCGTCTTTGTCCTGTCGCTGGCGGCGGGGCTGGGTGGCGGCGCGATCCGGGATGTCCTGATCAACGATTTGCCGCCGGCTGCCGTCGAAAACGAGAGCTATCTGGTGGCAGTCCTGGCCGCCGCGACCGTGGCCTATGTCATCCCCGAGCGGATCGAGCGCATCAACTACAGCGTCCGGTATCTCGATGCGCTTGGCCTGGGCTTCTTCGCCGTCGTGGGGTCGCAGAAGGCAGTCGACGCCGACCTGGGGTTCATCGCGGCGCTGCTGGTCGGTGTGATCGCGGCGGCCGGTGGCGGCGTCATCCGCGACCTGCTGGCCTCGACGACACCGCTGCTGCTACACCAGGATATCTACGCCCTGGCGGCCCTGCTCGGCTCCGTCGCCTTCCTGGCCGCGAGCGAGTTCGGCTTGCCCTACGCCCCGGCGGCCATCCTCGGAGTCGCCGCAACATTCCTCCTCCGCGCCGCCGCCATCCGCTACCACCTCCACGCCCCGCGCCCCCGCCGTCAGCGCAAGCGTTAGCCAGGCACTGCCCGCGTGTTAGTGGCCCAGACTAGTTTTCAGAACAACCGTCGAACCTCGGCCACGCTCAATGCGACCAACCCGGCAGCCCCGACCACGTTTGCACACCGTCAGACTCCCGCGCGGAGCTACTGCCTGGAGTTACCCCGGTTCGACGGACAGTTCGTCACTGGCCGGTCAGGATAGCTCCTTTCATGCAGCGTGTTTCAGCAGAGCAGCACGCTCGGGCGTCGCGCAACAGGCTTCAGTGATGGCATTGTCGAAGCAGTATCCAGGCGAAATCGGGGCGTGCGGGCTAGGCGGCGCGCTTTCAGCCCGTGACACGACTGCCGGCAATAAGACACTAGCGGCCCCTTGAAGCTGTCTTCCACCGATAGAGAGATGGAGATGGAAGATGAGGTGCTGGAGTGGGCGGTGCAACTCGCAATGGAAAGTCGCCGCAAGGTCCAAGAGCAGCTGAGGAGAGTTCGCAGCGCCGAGTTCTGCAACACGCAGTTCCGCTGCAGGCTGGGCAAGGACGAGGTCAAGCGGTTCGTCGCCAACCAGCATCCAAGCGGCGCGGCTCCGGCAGCATGTGTGGTTCTAGTGATGAATACGGCCTAAATGGTGTGGCGGGGGCGCATGGGAGTCGAACCCACCTGGGAGGCTCGTCACCCCCCACAACGGTTTTGAAGACCGCACGAGCCACCGGGCCCGATCCGCCCCCAGATTGATCCAGGGAAGACACCGATAGACCTTCAGCCAGCCCAGCACCCGGCTACGGCACAACGATGCCTCGATAGGAACGGTCGAGTCTATCACGAGCTACACCCGCGCTGAGGCCCGAGGTAGCAGCTGCCGGCAACACCCACCAGTAGCAATTCGGGCCAGCCCGGCCTGGTACCAAACCCACACAGTCCAGCCAATGGCCAGGACATACAGGACTCCTGTCCCTCCGCAATTCAGCGACGCTGCACTACCATGGAAGGCACACTCAGGAGCGTGATTCCCCTGGGCACAAACAGTGACTTCCATTCGCGCGCGAACCTGGCTGGGCCCTAGAGGTTTCCCCGGTGGACAATATGCAAACGCCTCGAACCGCGGAGCTGTCTCCAGCGGGTAAGGTGGACAACCAACGAACCCCGTCGATCCAGCACGCCGCCGATCATCTCAACGTGCTGCACCAGATCACGCTGCGCATCATTCGCTCACAAAACCTTACGGCGGATATTCGCGATATCGCGACGGCCGTCCGTGATCTACTCGATCTCGAAACCGTCAGCATCGCCATCGAGGGCATGGGGCTGGTTGTCCATACCGGGCCTGCGCCCCACTTCCTGGCACACACCACGGCAAACGAACAGAGCGCCGATATCGACGCCTCCGAGCGTATTGCGATCACCCGCGACGGCCACGAAGCCGGATTCATCCGGGCGACCACCAGCGCTCACCGGCCCCTCGATCCAGACGAGATCGACGTGCTCACCATGATCGGCGAGCTCCTGGCCGATCATTTCAACCGCGAACGCGCCAACGCGCGGCACCACGCGCCCGACACTACCGACGTCGCAGCACTCCAGGATCTGCTCGATATCGTTGAAGATCTCTCGTCCTACCCTGATGTCGAACTTACTGCGAAACTGACACTTGGCAAGGTCGCCGGCCTGCTTGAGGCCGAACGGGCTGCGTTCATCACCACAGACGTCGAACGCCCCGCGCTTTTCACGAACCTGCCCGGCCCTGGCCTCGACGATGAGCTCACGCGGCTAGGAGGCATTACGGCCGTCCAGGAGATTCTCCGCGGCGACTCCACAGTCCGCACCGACGACAACGGCGGCCGTCTGGCAATCCCACTCATCGCCCACAACGAAACCGCCGGCGTGCTGGTCATCGAACGGCACACTGGCCGGCCATTCTCCAGCACTGCCAGGGCGCTGGCAGTGACGATCGGCCGCCATCTCGCCTTCAGCCTGGAGCGCGAACAGCGCGTGCGGACGGCGTCGCGCCAGAGCATGCTGCTCTCGCTCGTCGAGCGGGTCACGGCGTTTATCGCAAGCTCGACGGACGCCGACGATCTCCTCGAATCAATCGCCCAGGAGATCCGGCACACCTTCGGCTACGATTGCTCGATCGGGATCATCGAAGGCGACCGGCTGGTGATCCGGGCGCTCGGCCTGGGCGGGCCGGGGCGGCCGCCAGAGTGGCTGCACACGGGGATCCCGCTGGACCGAGGCATCATGGGGCGGGTCGCGCGGACGGGCAAACCGGCCTTTGTGCGCGATGTCCGGGCCGATCCGGACTTCGTCGATACCGGCCGCAACATCGTGTCGGAGATCGCCCTGCCGATCCTCGCCGGCGACGGTGTCACCGGCGTGCTCAACGTCGAAGCGAGCGCCGATACCCCGCTGACGGCGCTCGATTACGAGATCCTCCACATCCTGGCAAATCACATCGGGATCGCACTCAGCAACCGCCAGCTCATCGCCGCCGAACGCGACACGCGAGTCGCCATGGAAGCGATCCAACACGTCTCGACAATGGTCGCCGAGACGCTCGATCCTGAGGAATCATTGCGGCGCATCGCCGTGACGCTTGGCGAGACGCTCGGCTATCCGATCGTCTCGCTGGCGCTGATCGAGGACGATCTGCTGGTCCTGCGGGCAAACTACGGCTACGAGCCGACATCGTTCCCGCGCACGATGCGCATCACTGACGGCATCTCCGGGCGAGTAGCCCGCAGCGGCCAGGCTGTCCTGATTGAGGATGTCGAGACCGATCCGGACTATGTGCGGGAGAATGCCGGGATGATGAGCGAGGTCTGTGTCCCGATTCACTGCAACGGCGAGATTGTCGGCATCCTCAATGTCGAAGGCACGCTGGAGCGGCCTGTCACCGAACGCGACCTACGGCTGCTGACAACCTTCGCCGAACACGCCGGCGTCCTGCTCAGCAACGCCCGCGCCTACGCCGCGCTCAGCCAGGAAGCGACGATTGACCCGATGACCGGCGTGCCGAATCTGCGCTTCTTCCAACAGACCCTGCAAGAGCGGAGCGAACAGGCGCGGCGCGATGATGAGCCGCTGTCCCTGGCGGTCATCGACCTCGACAATCTCAAGGAGATCAACGACACCTTCGGCCACCTGACCGGCGACCAGGCGCTGCGCGAGATCGCCGCGCGCATGCTCCGGCAAATGCGCGGCGACGATCTGCTGGCCCGTTATGCAGGCGACGAATTCGTGGCCCTCCTGCCCGGCGTCGATAGGGCGCAGGCGATGACCATCTGCCAGCGGTTGATCGCGGCAGCCCATGGCTCGCCGTTTACCGACGAAGTCGGGCATCGCATCAGCCTCAGCGTCTCCATCGGCGTCGCGACCTACCCGCTCGATGCGGACGAAGCAACAGGCCTGCTGCGCGCCGCCGACATGGCGATGTATGCCGCCAAGGACAGCGGCAAGAATCGCGCCGTCAGCGCCCGCGAAGCCACTCGTATGCGTGCTCAGAGACAAACCTAACGCGGGAGCCGCAGACTGCGGTAACCCATCAGCATCGCGACATTCAGATCATCCGGGTCGGCAGAGACGAGCCGTCCTCCGGCCTGCCGGACCAGCTCCCCGGCAAAGGCGACGGTCTGTTGTGCGGCGGTCAAGAGCGCCACGATCAGCAGAATGCCGTCGCGTTGCAGCCGGCGGGCGGCAGCGTAGGTCACCGCTAACGCCTCGGGCGCGGGCGGTTCGGAGTAGTGGACAATCCCCGCCGCGTCGCGGTAGGCGGTCGGCTCGCCGTCGGTGATGAGCAGCAGGGTGCGTTGGAGTCCACTGGCGGCGGCCAGTTTCCGGCGGCCGGCGACAAGCGCATCATGGATGTTCGTGCCGACGGCGTAGCGCTCCCACTCCAGCCGGGCAAGCTCCGCCGCCGTCACTGGTTCGGCCTCATGCGAGAAGGCCAGCAGGTCGAGCTGGTCGCGCGGGTAGCGTGTGTGGACCAGCGCCGTTAGCGCAAGCCCCAGCCGTTTCGCGGCCAGCAAGTAGCCGCGCTCGCCCATCGAGCGGCTGCGGTCAATTGCCAACGCCAGAGCAACCCGGCCGGTCTCCTCGCGCTCAAAGATGGTCATGTCTCGGGGGCTCAGCCGGACCGGCGTGCCGGGCGCGCGGCGCACTGCCTGGAGGACCGTGCCCGAGAGATCCAGATCAAAGGGGTCGCCAAAGCGGTAGCTGCGGGTGACGTCGGCGCGCTCGTGACCTGTCCCGGCACGACTCGCCGGGTGATCGCCCGCCAGCCTGCTCTCGATCTCACTCAACGCGCCCTGGAGCAAACCCAGGCCAAGCCGTCGCAGGGCCTGGGTCGACAGCCCGGCGCGCGTCGGATCGACGTAGCCCTGCGCCTCGAACTCGCCCAGCGCGGCCGCCAGGGAAGCGAACTGCCCGGCAAGCTCCGGCCCAAGCAGGGCGGCGATTTGCTCGCCCGATACCTCCGCAACATCCGCGACGCGGCGCGCCCGGCGCAATGCGTGGTCCAACTCGGCTAGCTCGACAAGTGTCGCCAGGGAGTCGCCCGGCTGGAGCGGCCCAGCAGGCCCGGCAAGTTCCTCCAGCTCCTGGCGCAACCCCGGCCGCGCGCCGGCCAACGTGCGTCCAGCCTGAGACGGACTCGCGAGTAGTTCCTTTAATAGGCTGCCGGCATCATCCGACAGGCTCTCCGCCGCGGCCGCGTGCGAGCGCTCCAGCGCGTTCGGGTCGATAGCCTGCAGCTGTTTGCGGGTTGCGCCGCGCAGCTCATCGACTCCGGCCAGGCGCTGTCCGTCACCGGCGGTCAATCCCCGGTGGAGCACATCGTCGAGCACTTGCCCGGCTTCCTGCTCGAGAAAGCGCTCGCCAAGCTGCGCCAGCAGGTCGTCCGGGTGGATCGCCGTCAACGCCTGCGCGCCATCCCAGCCGCGGTAGCGATGACGGTAGGGGCCAGCGGTCATCCTTTGCGCCGGACATGGTGGAAAGCGAGGAACTCCTCGTGCTTGTCCTCCTGGTCGACCGGTACGTCGATGACCACCGGCTTGCCCTCGGCGTTCGCCTGCCGCGCGCGAGTCAAGAGCTCTGCCAGCTCCTCCGGCTGGCTGACGCGCCAGCCTTCGCAGCCGGAGGCATGGGCAACCGCGACGACATCGACAGGCGGATCGAACTCCGTCGCGATGTAGCGGCCGTCGTGGCTATGTGTTTGTCCCCAACGGGGCCACCCGAACGCGCCATCGTTGAGGACCACCCAGGTGACGGGCGCTCGCTCCTGAACTGCGGTGGGCAGCTCGTGCATCGCCATCTGGAATGCGCCGTCGCCGGTTGTGCACACGACCTGGGCATCCGGCCGGGCCATCTTCGCGGCGATCGCGCCGCAGACGCCGAGGCCCATCGCCGTCTGTTCGGCCGGCGGGACAACGGAGTTGGCATCGAATGACTGGTAGTAGGGCCAGAAGTAGGACCAGAGATCCGCGCCGCCGTTCTCCTTGACCATGATCGTGTTTACGCCGAATGCCTCGTTGATCGCCCGGACGATGGCCCGGCCCGGCAACGGAAGCGCTTCGGCGCGGGCGTCGGTGATTGCATCCTCGATGGCGGCTGCCCGGCGTTCCTGGACGCTCACGACACGGGCGGCGTCGGCAACATACCCGCGCTCAACCAGCGCCGCATCAAGCGCTTCGAGCGCCAGCCGGGCATCGGACTGGATCGCGACATCCGGCAACCAGTTGCGGCCGAGCTCGAAGGGCTCGATGTCAATCTGAACGAAGCGCGCGCCGTCGGGGAAGAAGGAGAACGCGCCCGACTGGAACTCCTCCATGCGGGAGCCGACAGTGATGAGCAGGTCGGATTCTTCGTAGAGCTGGCGTGGGAAGGTCGTGCGGTAGAGCCCGACGAGGCCACAAGCCAGCGGATGGCTCTCGCCGACGACGCCGCGCCCGGCCGGAGTGGTCTGGAAGGGGATGCCGTGGCGGTCGATCAACGCCGTGAGTGCCGGCCCTGCGCCAGCCAGAACCGCGCCGCCGCCGCAGACGATCAATGGCCGCTGGGCGCTCATGACAAGATCGGCAGCCCGGCCAATCGCCTCCGGATCAGGGGCCGGCCGGACGTCGCGTGGCGCCAGCTCGTAGTCAGGGAAGTCGGCTTCTGCCGTCCCGAGATCGGCGGGGAACTCCAGGTAGACCGGTCCCGGCTGGCCGCTTGTCGCTAGCGACACCGCGCGTCGTAGATACCACTGGGCGCGGTCAGTGCGCTCGATTGTCGCCGCCCACTTGGTGATCGGCTTCATCATGCCGAGCTGGTCGGTCTCCTGGAACGCCCCCATGCCTTCCGTCTGTGTCGAGGCGCGCACGCCAAGCACGATCATCGGCGTGCAGCCGGAGAAGGCTTCGAGGACGCCCGGCACGAGGTTGGCGACGCCGGGGCCGGGCGAACCAAAGGCCACTGCTGGGCGGTTGGTCAAGCGCGCCCAGGCCATCGCCATGAAAACGCCGGACGTTTCATGGCGCACGAGCACGGAGCGCAACGTCTCTGAATCGTACAGTTGGTCGTAGAATTGGCCAGGACTCCCCGGCAGCCCAAAGACCGGCCCGACATCCTCCGCTTCCAACCCGCGCACAATCGCTTGCCAACCCGTCATCCGCGTCATGAGCTCCTCGTTCCCACTCCGTTTGCCGGTTGCTTCTGGTGGGCAGTTCATATCATGGATTTACCAGATAGCGCCATCTGTCGCGGTGGTGAAAGTTGGAGTCGGACGAGGCGGACAGGTACAATTTCCGTTGCGAATGATGGATACGACGAGCATTCCGAGAAGGATCACCTCTTATCTCTGAATCTGGTGGAACGACGGAACAGCCCGCTCGCGGGGCGACAAGCCAAACATCCTCCCCCTACCTTCCGGTACTTGCCGATAGCCGCCAGCGGGTGACGCTCGAACTCGATCTGGCAGCCTGGGAGCTGCGCATCACTGAGGTCGAGGAAGCGGTGCTGGACGAAGAAGCCGCCCAGCGCGTTATCGCCCGCGAGATCGACCTGGAAATCGGCCCGGTCCGCGATCAGGTCGCGACGCTGCTGGGCGAGGTCGAACGGCTCGAGTTGCGGCTGATGCGGCTCGAATCATCCTCGCGGCCATTGAGCGACGACGAGCTCGACGAGGAAGACTTTGACGAGCGTGCCGAGAGCGCAGCCTTCTGGGCCGAGTGGCGGCAGCAACGCGAAGAGCGGCCAAACAACGCCAACGCGAAGAACAGCAACCGTAGCCAGCGCCGGAGCCGCAACCGCCCCCGCCAGAGCCGTCAGCTGCGCGAGCGCTACCGCGAGCTGGCCCGGTTGATCCACCCCGACCTGGCAGTCGACGCCGAGAGCCGGGCGCACCGGGAAACGATTATGCGTCTGGCAAATGAGTCCTATGAGACCGGGGATCTGGCCCAGATTGAACGGCTGCTCGAAGTCTGGTCGCGGCCCGAGAAGAACGCAGGCGGCCCGCTCTCAATCGAGGAGCGTCACAAGCTCATCGCCGAGAAGCGTAGCGAGTTCGAGGAGCTTCGCCGCCAGCTCCGCAATCTGAAACGCTCCGACCTCGGCCAGCTAATGCGGGCCGACCCCCGCAAGCGCCGCCGCGACATCCAGAAAGACACCGAGCGGATGCGCCGCGAGCTGGCCTCGCTCCGCCTGCGCCGCCGCCGCCTCCTCCGCAGCCTCGACGCCCTCCGCGAAGAACTGACTGAGATCTCTGATTAGGGTATAGGTTGTAGGTTCTAGGGGATAGCAGAAGGCGCTATCCCCGATGGCTTGGAGTAGGGATGGGGCTCGTCCCCATCCTGTATTCGACGTCTACCCACGGCGGATGGGGACGAGCCCCATCCCTACTTCCATATCGTTTGAGATTGGCACACGTAGCGAGATCGCATTCTCTGCTGTCCCCTGTAACCTATCACCTATCTCCTTACGCCCCGCCCAGCCAGGCGCGTACATCGTCGGCGTGTTCGTCATAGTGCTCGTAGGTGTTCTCGCGGACGATTGAGGCATCGAGGTCGGGATGGCGGTCGAGCGCTTCGAGCAGGCGGTCGTGGGCGGCCTGCATCTCGCGGCGGCTCTCCTCGACCGTCCAGCTCGACCGCAGCGCGGCCTCCTGTATGTTGACCTCTTGCCAATCGATCGGATCCAGCTCGTCTCCGGCGCCGAGGGTGTCGGCTACGTAGACGGCACGATCATCCCAGTAGGCGACATGGGCCATCAGGTCCTTGACCGACCAGTCGCCGCAGGCGCCCGCCTCTTCAAGCCGCTCATCCGGCACGCTATCGAGTAGTGCGACGAAGCGGTCCCAACTCTCATCGACAGTCTGGCGTACAGTGGTGTTCATGACTTCCCTCACCCCCGGTCTCGCTCCCACTGCTCCACGCAGGGAGCGGGGAGGAAGGCCCAGGGAATAGGCAACAAGTAACAGGGAATAGCAGAGGATAAAAACGCTCTGGTCCCGCGTGTCCTGCTACCTACAAATAACACCCGCAAGCGGGTACCCGACAAACTGGCTCCGGCTAATCCCTGACCTCTAGTCCCTCTTCCCTCCGTCGATAGCGCGCGACTTTGGCGCGATTGCCGCAGGTGGCCATGTCGCACCACTTGCGGCTGCGGTTGCGCGTTTCATCGAGAAAGAGCCAGCCGCAATCGTCGGCGGCGCAGACACGCAGCCGCGAGAGATCACCGTGCGCGAGGAACTCGACCGCGGTCTCCGCGAACTGCCAGAGCGGCCGTTCCAGCCGTGTGGCAACCGGCTGCCAGCTCCAGCGAAAGCCATCATCCTCGAAGCGGTACGCCCCGGCCGCGCGGGCCTCAGCCGCGAATTGGGAGAGGCAGTCGAGGTCGGCGGTGGCGGGCTGGTCCCCGTCGACTACGGCAACGGCGACCGCATAGATCGATTCGCGGAGGGCGATCGTGGCGGCATGCGCGGCGGCGGCTTCGTGGGGGCGTTGCCCGGCAGCCTCCAGGAGCAGGTCACGGACATCGACATCGAGCAGGCCGCAGGCGTGCGTGAAGTCAACCAGCGCGGCGTAGTTGTCCAGGTGATCGGTCGGCGGCTGGTCGAAACGGTCGTAGAGCGTGTTGACGAGATCGAGCGCGGGGTTGCCGGCATCGAGGTTGAAGCTGGTTGGGTTGGCGCTGTCGGTCACGGTTGACGGTTGCCATTCTAGAACATTTGTGCTATAATACCTTGGTGTCAAAAACACTGGCTGAGTCGCTTTAGAGAGTTGTATCACAACGTCGTGATCAAAATGTAACGCTCTAAAGAGCTTTGATTGGTGGCAGGGCACGTGGCAGCAATGTAGCTTCCGTCAGGCGAGATGGGAGTTACGGAAGGAGCGATTCCATATGTGGGATCTCCAGGCGATGATGGCTGAACAGCGTCGCAACGACCTTCTCGTAGAGGCTAGCCGCGTCCGGCGCGGGGCCGACTTCTACACAGCGGACCGCGTCAGCTTCCGGGATGGCCGCCGGGCTGTCGGGCGCGCGCTCATCCGCGCGGGCCAGGCGCTCCAGAGCGATCCGCGCTAACCGCGTCACATAGCGTCACCGGGCGAGTGCAACGGCGCACTCGCCTTTTGTTGTAATTGCCTGCCAACGATCTACGCCATGTCCTCGAAATCGTCGTCGAGCAGCTCGGCGGGCGAGTCATCTTCTACGCTATCAAGCAGACCGAGATCGTCACTCGTCTCCAGCGCTTGCTCGAACGCGCCCTCTCCACCAGTTGCGGCTATAGGCGTGTATGCGGCGACATCGCCAGGGTCGACGGCGGCGTCCAGCCGCGCCTCGTCGGCGTTGTCAGATAGCGCCGCGCCCTCATCCTCACGCCCAAAATCGATGGCGACTTCTGTGTCATCAGCAAGGTCCGCGCTATGCAAGCGGCCGCCGAGGTCGAGAGATTCGCCAGCACCCTCGTTGGCGGACTCATCGAAGACATCAAGCGATGGGACGTCCGGTTCGGCCTCGGCGTCCGGCGCCCTGGTCAGGTTGCCGGCGAGGTCGAAACCGTCCAGCGCGCCGGTCGCGATGCCGCCGGCAACTCCTCCGGCCGCCGCGGCGCTTGCATGGCCAATACGCCGGCGGCGCTCTCTGGCGTCGTCGCGCCGCGCCTCGCGTGCGCGCGCTTCGTCATCATTTCGCTCCATGTGCAATGGCGTCCTTTCACAGCGTCATGTCCGCTTGCGCCTGATCTCACCCTCTATCCTGCCATTGACGGCGTACCGGGACTGCCAGGCGCGCAACTGCGACGGAGTATCACGCGACACAGGCTGGTTTGTTGAGCAGCGCTAACGAGGCAGGAAGCGCAGGCGGCTACGCAGGCTCCCTGCCTCGCGATCGCCCTCGCGCGTGCGGATGCCAAAGAGGTGGAAGAAGAAGTCGACCGACGGCCCGATCAGCACCGCGAAGATCAGCGTCCCAATGCCGAATGAGCCGCCGAGCAGGATCCCGATGGTGACAACCGCGATCTCCATACCCCAGCGGATGAAGCCGATGCGGACGTTCGTCCGGCGGGTGAGCGCCAGCATGAAGGCGTCGCGCGGCCCTGCGCCGAAGCCGGTCTTGATATAGAGCGCCGTCGCGAAACCGAGCAGCACCGCCCCGCCGCAGAGCATGGCGATCTGCGCCGGCAGCCAGCTTGCCTGCGGGATCAGCTCGAACTCCAGGTAGACGTCGGTCCAGACGCCGATGAAGAACATGTTGGCGACGGTCCCGATACCTGGTTTGATCCCCATCGCCCAGGAGGCTCCGAGGATCAGCAGCCCGATAACGATGCCCGCTGTGCCGAGCGTGAGCGGCGTCTGCAGCGAGATGCCGTGGTGGAAGACCGTCCAGGAATTGGCCCCGAGGTCACTCTGCAACGACAGCACCATCGCCAGGGCGAAGAGCGCCAACGCCACCATCAGCAACGCGAAATCGGCCGCAAACCGGCCGGGGTTCTCCAGGCGTTCTCGGACGCTAGTGTAGGGGTGCATGAGGGGCAGGGATCAGGGAGTTTGTAGGTCGTAGTGGGTAGTACGTAGGAAGCCCCTTCTGCTGTTACCTGTTGCCTGTTCCCTATTCCCTATTACAGGGGCGAGGGAAATCCAGCAGCACTCATCATGCCAACCACCATAGCAGGCTAGCGACCGGCTGTGGCAGGCGCTGGCTCTGGTTCTTCAACCAGGCCGTGGACCGGCGATGTCGCCGCAGCGTCGGCGGCCTCATCACCGGCGTCAACTATGCGGCTGGTCAGCCACTTACCTTGCCGGTAGCGCCAGAGGTTCATCACCATCAGCACCAGTGTGTCGAGCAGCATGGCGAAGTAGATACCCTGGAGGCCCCAGTCGAAGACCACGCCGAAGACGTAGGCAAGCGGGACGCGCAACAGCCACATCGTGAGCGAGGTCGAGTACATCGGGAAGCGCGTGTCGCCAGCGCCACGCAGGATACCGGCCATGACGAAGCCGATGGCCAGCGGCGGCTGAATGAAGGCGATTAGACGCAGGGCATCGACACCCGAGGAGATGATCGCCGCCTTGTCGTCGCCACTGGCCGCGAACTCCATGATCGGTGTCGCGAAGACGAAGAAGATGACGCCCATCGCGCTCATCCAGAGCAAACACCAGCGGGTCGCCGTCATGCCGACATGGCGGGCCCGTTCCGGGTTCTTCGCGCCGAGTGATTGGCCGACGAGCGAGGTCGCCGCCATCGAGAAGCCGAAGCCGGGGAACATCGAGAGGAACATCGCGTTCTGGGCGACCTGGTTGCCGGCGGTGACCGCCGTGCCGAGCATGAAGACGACAACGACGAAGACGATCTGGCCGCCGGAGCGCAGGACGGACTCCGCCATCGAGGGCAGCCCGATATCTGCCAGCCGCCGGAGCCGTTCCGGGTTGGGCCGCCAGCCATCGCGTCCGGCAATCGAGAGGCCCCGGTGGCCACGGTAGAGGATCGCGACCATTGCCAGCATCCCGAAGCCACGCGCCAGCACCATCGCCAATGCCGCGCCGGTGACGCCCATGTCCGGGATGAAGAGAAAGCCGAAGATGAGCGCGTAGGCCAGGCCGATATTGGCGACGTTCATGACCATCGTGACGATCATAGGTGTACGGGTATCCCCGACACCGCGCAGTGCGCCACTGAGAATAAACATGACGGCCATGAAGACGAAGCTCACCGCCGTCAGCTGCAAGAACTTCGCGCCTTCAGTGACGACGTCCGGCTCCGCGCCTAATCCGCGCATGACCGGGCCGGCCGTCAGTATTGTGACCGGCGTCAGCAGTAACGCCAGGATGATCCCGGCGACGATTGATTGCTTGGTGATCCGGTCGCCCTCGGCCTCAATGCGGCCCGCGCCAAAGGCATGGGCGATCAGCACGGTCGTGCCGAGCGACACGGCGAAGAAGGCGGTAATGACGACGACCTGGACCTGGCTGGCCGTGCCGACGCCGGCAACCGCCGCCGAGCCGAGGCGCGCGACCATCAAGGTAGTGACGAAGCCGAGGCTGGCGTGGAGGAAATTTTCGAGAATCGAGGGCCAGGCAAGGCCCAGCACCGCACGCCGGATTTCTCCAGCATCGGGTGTTGTTCCTGCCGGTCGGGGCGTGTTGGCCCGCCGGGTAAGCACCGTCGACACAGGCATCTCCATTGATGCGCTCAAATAAGAACAAAAAAGGCGTCTCCCGTCGATGGGGAGAGCCAGCTTACGAAGCTCTCGAAGCCTAGCAGCGCCCCCGTCGGAGGGTCAATGCGAGGTTCTTCCTATATTGATCTCAACAGCTAGACGAAGGCCATGCTGCAGACGATGCGCGGCACGTCTTCGCTGGGAGAGCGGTACGTCAGCGGCGCGCCGTCGTTGCGAAGATCGTGGTCTGCCTGGAGTTCGATCAGACGGTTAAAGAGCGCGTCGCCGGTCATCTGGGATCGCAGAATCTGATTGATCTGGCGACGTAGCGCTTCGGTCGGGCGCTGTGTGGTGAATGTCCGTTCCAGAACGCTGATGACCATTCTCCGCTGAACGTCCTCGACCTCCGCATGCATGGTCCGCAACTCTTGGCGGATGTAGCTCTGGGCTCTGGTCGAACGATACGCCCCTTGCGTCGCCTCGCGCTCGCGGACCTCGGCTTCGAACTGATGCTTGATCGCCATGACCCGGTCGTTGTAATTGGCCGGTAAACGCGTGATGCCCGGGGTTGTCTCGTCGGCTTTGATCGTGCCAAGAATCCGCGCGGCGTCGGATGTGATTACTTCGCCATAGACATCGACGAGGTAGAGCCGCTGGTAGTCGCCAGCGCGGCAGAAGACGTAGGTTTGTTCACGGCCACCCGGCCGGCCGCCGCGGATGCCGTCGCGGAGATTCTGGATGCGTTCGAACTCCTCGGGATTTTCCTGCCGGAGTTGACGCAGGAGTTCCTCAGCTTCGTTGATGTCGATGTAGCGCTCTTCTTCCTCATCCGGCAGGAATGAGAGCTGAGTCGGTTGGCTCTCGTAGATCGCGTACATCGCGTTCTCGTTGAGCCGCTCGGTGCGGTCGAGGATATAGGCATCCTCACCGATGGTGTCGTGGATCTCCTGAATACGGTTGCGGAGCACCTGGCCGATGCCGAGTGTTTTCTCGATGCCGCGTTCGGGCAGGAAGTTGTAACCGTAGATAACGTCAAACTCGGAACCGATGCGATCGATGCGGCCGAAGCGCTGGATCAAGCGGACCGGGTTCCAGTGCAGATCGTAGTTGATGACTAGATCACAGTCCTGCAGATTGAGCCCTTCGGCGAGGACGTCCGTCGCAATCAGGATGCGAATCTCGGTTTCGTCGGGCCGCGCCGGGATCGCCTTGTTCGCATTTGGGGCGAAGCGTTTGACGATACGCGTCTTGTCTTTGTCGGTCGTGCCGGAGATGACTTCGATGTCATCGTGGGCGCTGCCTGGATCCAGGTTCTGATAGAGATAGTCAGCGGTGTCGGCATATTGGGTGAAGATCAGGATTTTGCGGTCCTTGAAGTCGGGTGTATTGAGCTGGGTGATGAGCTCCTGGAGCTTGTCATCCTCGTCGGGGTCGATCAGCGAAATGAGCTCGATCATTTCACCGATAACGCCCAGGTCATTTTCGAGATCCTCGCGCAGCCGACCGACGTTCAAATCCGCCGTCGAATAGCGTCCGGTGACATCCCGCAAGGCATCGAAGAAATCATCTTCATCTTCTATCGGGTTGCCACGCCGCAGCAGATTTTCGGCCTGCTCCCCGGCCGGCACGATGCCATCGTCGAGAGCGCGCAGGAACGCGTCGTGCGTCAGGTGCATCCATTGGAGCGTCTTGCGAAAGGCGTAGACACTCGATTCGAGGCGCTTGAAGAGCATCGTTCGCATCAACCCGCGCAGGCTCTCGCCAGTGCCACGCAACTCGTTGTATGGCGGCTGCTCGCGCTTCGATGGGTGGACGTAGTTGAAGAGCCCATAACGGGCGTAGGTCAACGTCTTGCTGGGCTTGGACGCCGCCTTCGAGCGGCCAAGCGAGTTGCGGAGCTCATCGTAGAGACCGGAGTAGGTATCTTCGATGCTGTAGCGCAGCGTGCCGAGCTCGCGCCGTGGGAAGAAGTTCCGCTTGCCACCGACCATCACATACGCCCGTCTAGCGCCGTCGAGATAGGGCTTCGCGTCAATGTCGGTCATCTCGCGCAGCGGGACATCGCTATCCTCGGCGGCGCCATACCAGCGCAGGATGTGGCGGCGAGTGCGGCGAATCAGGACATGGCGCAAGACGTCCTGGAGCTCGGTGACGTTCTCAGCGCCGGTGCGCTCCTCGTCCTGCTCGATCTTCGTGAAATACTGGCTGAGGTTGGGCGGGTCGATCGGCAGGTCAGTCTGATCGTCGGGGTGGAAGAAGCGCATCTGGTTCAGGACATCGCGTGCCCGGCTGTTGCGCGGCGTCGCCGTCAGCATGCAGACGCGGCGGCCGGGACCGTCGTTGATGAAGTGCTCGAGCTCGCGATAGCGCTGGGTATCGGTGTTGCGGAAATTGTGACTCTCGTCGATCAGGATGAAGTCGCGGTTGCGGTAGCGCGGGTCGTTCTGCAGGTCGACGCCGGTGTCCGCTCCTTCCCGGAGCATGCTGAGGGGCAGCACCTCGGCGTGGAGATCGTACTCGGCGTTGTAGGTCAGCCACATCTCTTCGAGCGACTTCGGACAGATAATCAGCGGGTCGCAGTCGCGGACGCGCTCGAAATACTTGGTGATGGCCGCGCCAATGAAACTCTTGCCGAGGCCGACGACGTCGGCGACGAAGCAGCCGCGCTGGCGTTCGATGATCCTGATGGCTTGCTCGACGGCAACCTTCTGGAAGTCGGCGAGCTCCTCGTAGATCTTGTCGGCCGGCAGCATCGTCGGCTCTTCCTCCACGAGGCGGTCGCGGACGAGTTCGTAGAGCGTTTTCAGGTAGATGTCATGGGGCGACGCCAGCGCGGCCGCCCAGGACTCGCGCAGCTCGGTCATCAGCAGGGCGTCGAAATCCTCGGATTCGTCCCAGAGCTCCTCGAACCAGCTGACGAGCGCGCCGTGATTGCCGCTCGTTGAATCGGTAGGGCTGGGCCGGTCGTGGACGAGCACATTGAGCTCGGTGTTGTTCTGGATGCCGGACAGGGTCAGGTTGGACGAGCCAACGACGGCGATGCCATTGTCGGTCGGCGTCGGGCTGCTCCAGTCGAAGATGTAGGCTTTTGCGTGCAGTCGGCCGCGCGTGTAGACGCGCACCTTGAGCCGCCCCTCCTCGACCATCCGGACTAGCGACCAGACCAGCTCCTGCCCGGCGTCGGTCTGGTCCATCAGCGCGACTGTCTCGCGCAGGTTGCCGGCCGTCTCACCGGCCAGCTCCTGCCGCCGGGCGCGGGTGGCCAGTGTCAGCTCATCCTGCTTGTGCTCGACCTGTTCCCGCCGCTTGTAGGCTTCCGAGAGTTGCTCGACCGTCTCACGATTGGTCGTGTTGCCGATTAGCAGCCGCAACTCTTCGATGTCGTCCAATCCACTGCCAAGCGCTTCGAGCCCTGAGAGAAAGAGGTAGCCGACAGCGAACCGCCCTCGCTCCGACTTCGGCAAGAAGTTCAGGATATAGTCAGCGAGCTTCGCGTTGCGATTGTCGATGATGTCGTGCATTGGAATTAGCGATTGCTCTTGTCGTTGAGCCACTCTCGGCCTTGGTCTGAGACTTCCCACAGGCCTCTCGGTGAATCGTCTTTCAAGAGGCCTTCTCGGACCAGCCGATGACGTGACCAATGAGCAGGATTGCGCCAGCGCTCTTGCTCGGGCTGCGACGGCAATGGCGTGAATTCAACCTCCTTCAGAATTGGTTTCATTAGCGGTTCGATTGCGTTGATTACATCACCAGCTTGACCCGCCCCATCCATCTCTACGAGTACGGTTAAGATCGGGCGATAGAATGCGCGATGCGGGGTGCGCGAACCTTTTGGCAGGCGTCCCAGATGACGCCGCGTTTCTGATTCGATTTCGTCTTCGGCCTCTGCTACCAATGCTGCTTCTTGCTCTTCCCACTCACCCTGAAGCCTTGCAAGCCGGTCGCGGAAGTCAGTAATCTGTTTGGCTCGCTCTATGGCCTCTGTCGCCTTCTGGTACTCCGATGCTTGAATGAACTCGGTGGCATGGCGATGGGTAAGGTCTACCTCTTCCTCAATCTCCTCTAAGAGAATCTCGAACGCCGCCGATACACTTGTGGCGCTCTCTTCTGTCATGTGGATCTCCTCAGATTGCGATTCTTGCTACCACCCCGTGCCTAATGCCATCATCTAGCGAATTTCTCCGTAAACTGTGAGATCAGATTTCCAGCAGAGCGCAACGTAAACTGTGCTCAGGTCCGGCAAATAGCCGTCTGTGGTTGCACTATCCTCAAATCTTAGAGAGTATGCTTTTCGCTCTCCAACACTTGACATCAAATTTACTGATACGCTCCGTTTCAATGGGTGCATATAGACGTGGATCCGCGCTTGCTAATCTCTGAGCACTTCTCGACGCTCGGCTGGCGAGAGTTCGAACATCTGAAAGACAAGTTCATCGATCCGATCATAGACGGACTCTTGACCATGTAGATAATACTTGTCCCCCTGTGCAGCCTTGTGCTCCATTTCCAATGCCAGACGTTCAACTTGCGAGATAAGCGGAGACTCTGCCTTTGGTATAGGGATGTTGCCCATGTACGGGGCGTCGAAATGCATAGTTCTAACAGCTCGATTGAATACGACAAAGTACAGGTACCATCGCACGAAGCTGCTGTTGATCAATGCACAAAGGAACTCTAATGAATAGGGAGAACCTTCACGTGGTATGACCATATTGACAGTGTCTATGACCGCGTGCCCTTTACGGTCGATCGCACACATCGCAACTAGAGTGTCGTAAGGATTGCGAACATGAGCAATGATGTTCTGGCATACGAGCTTGGGTTGATCCATTGTCCTGAATTGCTCACGTCGCCTCCTATCTAGGGTGATAGTTGGCAACTCGGTCGATACCGCGAACTGTCGCACATGTACTCCCTGAATCGCATGAATGGGGTTATGACCATCATTGTCCGAGAGGTGTTGTTGCCATCCTTTCCCTCTTGGTGTAGTTACAAATTCACTCAATCGTCTGTAGTTCGCCCCTATGCGTACTACTATCTGCCTAGCCGAAGGGGTTAGGTGATTGGCGATGACGTCCATGCTTTTCATAAGCTCAAGCGGAGTTGATTCAGTTTTGACGATCTTATCTTCTATCATCGCGAAGCTTGATGGTGTGCCGGTTTTCAATCTTGGGTGACCATAGATTACGATTTCTTGCTCCAGCAGTACCCGTTCAAAGGCTTCGCTTACATCAGCAGACAACTGCATGTCGAATTCTTCCCAGATTATCGAGCGGGTTGCTGACCATCCTGCCGAATACGCTATCGATTTGGGAACTATCTGGGCCACGATGACGTTGGCAGAGCCGATCGACTTGGGCAGTGCTAGGAACGCAGCGGCAGAATTTCGCGCTGATCGAGCGTTGGGGAACCACCGGCAAATTCGATCCCATGTGCTCTTCTCAATTCTTGCACCATAAGGTGGATTGGTAATCACAATGTCAAAGCCACCGTTGTTTGCGAAGACCTCGGGGTACTCGATCGACCAGTCAAGCCATTCTTTGTATCTCGGCCTCCCTAGGAAATCACTGAGTTCCTGCTTCATAGCTTCTATCGTTCTTCGCATTTCCTCCTTCTGAGAGCCATGCTCGTCCAGATATTGAGACTTCCAGTGTGCAAGTTCTTCGATCAGCGTGTCCCGGAGTCCGAGCTGGCCAGCGTCCCGCGGCTGTGCGTCCGCAACACTGTCTCCAATTTCAATTTTCAAGTCTAGGTTCGGCAGCGGCCTTGGAGTTTCACCCTCGTAATCCACTGCAAGCGAGAGCCAGAGTCGGAGCCGAGCGATGTTCGCCGCGAAGGGGTCAATGTCGACACCGTAGATGTTGCTCTGGATGATCTCCAACTTACGATCGTATTCGCTCTGTGGGTCGATGTTGCGGCTGACGAAGAGCGCACGTCGAACGTCTAGCAACTCGTGGAGCATCCCAAGGAGGTATGCTCCGCTACCGCAGGCCGGGTCGCAAACGGTGACTGCTCTCAATGCTGCCAACACTCCTTCTGGATCTCTCAGCATTTCGGCGTTATAGTCGTCGTCGACTAGGCTCTCGATGGCGTCGGAGGACTCGCCGGGCAGCTTCGTCGTCAGGTGGGTCTTGAGCGCCTCGCGGCACATGAAGGAGACAATTGGTTTTGGCGTGTAGTAGCTGCCCGTGTCGTGGCGGCCGGTAACGAGTTCCTCGAAGACTTTCCCGAGCATCTCTGGATCGACTGCCACCTCGACATCAAGCGTCGTCGATTCTTCAACCGTGAAATTGAAGCTGTTAAAGAGCCTTTCCAGAATGATTTTAATCGCCGGGTCGGGCACAATGATATCGTCGGACTTGTCATCCTGATGCTTCTCGAAAAGGCCACCATTGAGGTAGCGAACCTCACCTAGAATCGAGCGAAGCACGCTCCCTGCCGAATGATCGTCCATGTAATCATGACCGGCGGGATTGTCAAGAGCGGTAAAGAACAAGAGTTTGAGACGTCGATTGTAGAATGTTCCGGACTCATCGCTCTTCTTCCAACGGTTCCAAAGCATGTTCAAGTAGTCGGTATCACCATCGAGCTTCAGCCAACCCTTCTTCTGAACAAAGGCCAGAAACATCAGGCGGTTGAAGAGTCGCTGAGTGAAGTATCGGAGTTGCCCTTCGTCGTTGATACCTTGGACTTGTTGCTCAACTAACTCGAAGACCTCACGGTAGGTCGTATAGAATTTGCGGGTAACGTGTTCGACGTCGAATGCTTCATCATGAAGTTCTTGGATCGCTAGAGGAAATCGCTCGAATCTGTCAAGATCATCGTCGGGAAGGGCGATCCGAGCCAGGCGCTCCGTCGCTGTCCGGAGTAGTCCAGTCCGGCGATCGTCGGGCCTAATCGAGATGCGTCGATGTACCCGCCGGTTGTTCTTTTCCAGATCGAGTTTCACATTAACCAGATCCCAGTGGGATTCGTCTTCGTCGGAAAAGAGAAACAACGAGTACTCGTGGTCGTGTAGCAGCTGCTCGACGATCGGACGTTCAGCGCCGCGCGGCAGGCGGTCATCGCTCGCCAGCCTGGTGTAGATGACCCGGAAATCGCCACGTTCGGCGATCACTTGAGGCGGCTCAGGCAGGTCCTCAAACGGCGCGGTTGCCGGGATGACGATTGGCCGAAGCGCCGGCTCATAGTTCAACTCGGCAAACATCTCACGCGCACTTCGGAGCGAATCAAGGCCCTGCAGCTGACGATGAACGATTTCGACAGGTATCGTGGCACTCACGGCGCTCTCCCCTTCATCCCTGGCGTGAGGGGCATCATCGCACACTTTTAACCCATACAGCGAATCCCGCCAATCCTGATTGTTTGTGAGGAGGAGGCCCCACCAACGCCCGCCTAGAGCTGGCCGACCGCGATCCGGCGGACGATGGGGAGGATGGCGCGGACATCGTCGGCGGTGGTCAGGTAGTTGATGAAGCAGGCACGCAGGGCGAAGCGGTCGCCAAGGTCGGCCTGGGTCAGGAAGAGCTCGCCGCTCTCCTGGAGCGCGTACATGATCCGCCGGTTGAGCCTGTTCAACATGCCGTCGTCCGGCTCCATCCCGGCCAGCCGGTAGCGGAAGCAGACGATGGAGAGCGTTGGCTCGACCAGCAGCTCGAATTCGGGCGGAACCTCGGCCAGCAGGTGTGCCTGTATCGCTGATCGAGTCTATCTGAGACCAGTTCGTGATGTGCGTGCCTGAGCGCCCCGAGATCGCCCCGACCCATCCGTTTGGTTACCACCGGATCCCGGTGCGTGACCGGGTGGCGGCGCTAGTGTATGACTCGCGCTTCGAGCACATTACCTTGCCGGATTGTTCGGATCAGACGATTCGACGCCGCATCACGGCCTAGGTTGAGCCAGCAACTCCAGGCCACGATGCTCGCACAGTATGACCACATGATCGAATTGGAGTTGAACGATGTGGCTGTCGACGGCTGCATCACGAACGCGCCACGCTGAGGCGAAGCTGCAGGTCGCAGCCTGTTAGATCAGGGCATACAAATATTGAGACGCTCGACCTTCGCTGACGCCATCGGGATACCGTTGCATCGCGCCGCCAGCGGGGCCAACCGTCATAGTGGCCGGCTACTCGCTCCGATGTTGAGCGAACTGGAGCGCTGGGATGCAAGCCCCAGCGCTCCAGCGTGTACCCGGATTATGGCTACGACAGCAGCGTGACCGGTGTGCGCGTCACCGCTAGCCCGGCCAGCCAATTAGACGACGGCTGCCAGGGCGCCTATTGCCGCTCGCTCTTATTCGTCGCCCAGATCCAGGAAATCTCCCGGTCCATAGCGCCACCGGCGATAGTGTAGTCCGACGTTACCCGCTTCGACCTGCCACGCAGGATCGTTGCGCGGGGCGAACGTCATCACACGACGTTCGAAGCACTGCATGAGGATGTCTCTGGGATTCCCGTCGAGCAACACGGTCGCCCAGTATGGCTCGGTGATCGGACGGCCGGTCGCGTAGAACGGATTCTCGAAGAGCGGCGCATCGACGTTTTCCTCGCCGTCCCAGATCAACCCCGATGAGTTCATGAACTCCCAGAATGGCGTGGCGATCGAGTGGTTGGTTACCTCGTCGATGTATCCGACCGTCACCTCCCACAGCGCGAGAACGGGATCATTCAGAACCGTGCCGCCACGAGCTGTCCGCTGGGTGATGACAGATCCAAGCTCCAACGGCGGCTCATCGAGGAGCGTCCCGAATGTAGCGTACGACGGAGCCGCAGGATCAACCGGGTCGCCTGCGACCGGTATCTCGGCGGGATCTTTATCCACGAACCGGGCGTCTCCAACCTGCATCTGGCCGGTGACCATTTCGGCCACGAGCAGACCATTCGTCACGTACCAGATCGAATTGGGATCTTGATCAGGGTTTGTGATTTCCATACGCGCTTTGTCGAAGTACTGGACGAACCGTTGGCCGCTCGGAGCCTCGTCATATGGTTCCGTGATAGGCGGTGTCAGCGGCTCGGGGCCCCACATCCAGGTTCGGCTGACGTCCCCGTCCAGCACCGGCTTGTCGGTCCGTTCCCAGACCCCATTGAAAGCGCCGCCTGGGTCATCAAACGGCTGGAGCCGGGTCGCGATGGCCATCTCCAGCTTTGCCTTGAGCCGCTCGAACTCCTGCTGCACCTCGCTCGACTGCGCCGATATGTCGAAGGCCAGGTTGTTCAGTTCAAGGGGATCGTCCTGGCGATCGTACATCTCGTACTGGCTCGGCAAGAGCCTGGCTTCATCGTGGTATTCGGCAATCTTATAGCGCTCTTCGCGGAGCGCGACGATGCGGTTGCGCGGGCCAGGGTACGGAGGGGTCGGCTGGCCTGACTGGTAGTCGTCATAGGTGAAGAGCACGTAGTCCTGTACCGGCTCGTCCGACGGCTCCAGGACGCGAGCCGAGTAGTCGATGCCCTGCCAAGCGCCCTTCGCGTCATCCGGAACGTTGAACATACTGGCGAGCGTCGGCAGGAAATCTACGTGCGAGACCATCGTCGATGATCGGTATGGCCCGTCGTACATCTGTGGGTTGGAGAAGATGAGCGGGACGCGCAGCGTCTCCTCGTACATGTTGAAGTTCTTCTGCCGCATATTATGGGAGAGACCCATCTCGCCGTGGTCAGAGGTCTTGATGACGAGGGTGTTGTCGAGCAGGTTCTGACTCTGAAGCGTATCGAGAATCTCAACCAGATAGTTGTCCGACGCCTTCATCAGGTTGCCGTAGAAGTTCATATAGTTGTTGCGCTGCTCCGGTGTGGGCAGCGGCCCAAGGCCGGTGTTGGCGATTATCCGGAACTGCTGTTGCGCGAAGGGCTTCGTCAGCAGATCCTCTTCGGCTGTCGACGGCGCTTCGATGCTACCGACAAGCCAGCTATCGTCGTAACCGTTGTCCTCAAGAACTCTCGGATAAAACAGCACGTCGTGTGGATTCACGAGTGAGACGATCAGGCAGAACGGCTGTTGCTGAGCCGCTTCGCTATTCAGGTAGTCGATGACCCCCTCATTGCCTGACTCCGCCGTGCCCTCCGAGTCTATGAAGCGGCCGTCGTTGTCCGCTTCGCCGCCGCCTGCCTGGTCGGCATCCTGGTTCGCGCCGGCATCCGGGGGATTCCAGCGCATGAAACCGTACTTGTCGACATCATCCGGGGCGAACTCGCCGCCATCCTCTGGTCGGCTGAGGTGCCACTTCCCCTTATAGATGACGTTGTAGCCCGCCGCAGACATGACCGTCGCCATGTTCGGCAGATCAAGAGGCAGTTCAACCTGTGGGAAATCATCACTAGGCGGAGCATCTTCAAGCGTGTACTTGACGCCATGTTGGGCCGGGAAGTTGCCGGTAAAGAAGGAGGCGCGGGAGGGGCTACACATACAAGCGGAAACACAGGCGTTGTCAAAGCTCACCCCGTTGGCCTTCAGCCGGTTCATGCCCGGCATGTTCTCTTCCTCCCAGCCGTCGGGGAAGTGCTGGATGTACCGTTCCTGATCGGTCATGAAGATGAGGATGTTCATCCCCGGCTGCGCTTCTTCGCCCGCCAGGACCGACGCCAACGCTTCGCGCGGGGTTAGCGCAAGAGCTGGGACCGTCACCGCAGCCGTCTTCAGCAGGTCTCGTCGAGAAATCCGGGTGTCCAACGTTACAACGCCTTTCTATCGCCGCCGAAAATTCCCGATCTGCGTTCCTCCTCGCTCGTCCCGGGCTTTCCCAACGCTGACGATGATCGAATATTAAAATGGTCACTCATCGCATTAGTCTACCCGGCAGTTAAATTCTCGGCCACAGTGCCTGACTGAACGTGCGTTGCGCATTTGCCTGAGCGTCCCGTGATCGACCCGATCCATCCGCGCGGCGGCTGCCGTGAGAGCCATCGCTGTTCGCGCTATGCTCAAGCGTCTCTGAAAAAGCGCTCGCAGGTCACGCCGGGCCCACGATCACGCGTACATTGGAGCCGGTGTTACAGTGAGGCGCTTCTGCATCTGTGCATCATGGCATCAGAGGAACGAAAGGAAGAATCGATGACCTCGACCGCGAACCGGCTGTCGCTGCCCGACCGCAACGCCTTGAAAGCGCCCTTTGCCGCGCTGCATCATGTCGCGTTGGTGACGAACGATATGCAGGCGACGGTCACGTTCTACCGCGACATCCTGGGCAGCGAGATCGCGATGGCCCACCGGCAGGGCGAGCACAATGTGCGGCACTACTTCATCACCGTTGCGCCGAACACCGTCTTTGCCTTCTTCGAGTTCCCCGATGCCGAGC
>JAUIIK010000185.1 GCA_030431755.1 Chloroflexia bacterium | reverse complement strand
CCGTTGCGATCGACGACATGATAAGTTTGAGCCCGCGCCGCAGATTGCCCCGGCTGCATTCGTAGGAACCCCAACAACAACGGGCATATGACTCGCCTGCTGCCCAGCCGATAGAGGTCGCCACCTGCAGCGCTTCAGCATAGAGGTCTTCCCGCCGCTGGCCGAGCGAGTTCGGCAGATCCTGGATAGCCTGAAACCGTCGGTTGATATCGATTCCTGTAGCCGATGCAGCGTTGGCCAATGCTGATGAGAGCGTCTGTTGATCACCAGCCGCGCGCAACAGCGGAACGGCTCGAACATAGTGATGGACGGAGTTCGCGGTGTCACCGTTCATGTAGTGACAGATTGCGGTCAGGTCATGTGTCGCGGCAATCCCGGCGTCATCGCCGATGGATCTAAAGATCTCAAGGGCCTCTTGATGATGTGCGAGCCCATCCGCGGGCCGGGTGCTATTCGCGTGCCAGTTACCGAGACGATTGAGACCGTAGGCAAGCTTGACGAGATCCTCGTTGCGCCGCGCAAGCGCGATCGCCTGTTCACAGAATTCTCGTGTGTGATCGTAGTTGCGCGATGACCAGAGCAAGCCAAGATCAAGCAGAGCTTGCCACTCAGCCTGCTGATCTCCCTCCATGCGTGCGTGCTTTAGCACCGATTCGTGATCTGCCCTGGCGCCGTCGAAGTCTCCGAGGGCGTCGCGCGCGAGCCCACGTAGCCGGTGCGCTGCCAACGGCGGCACGCGGCCCTGACGCTTGGCAACCCGATCTACTCGATCGATCTGCGCAATGACCTCAGTGGGCGCGTAGAGCGAATGTGACCGCTCTGCAGAGCGCACTAGCCATTCGATTGCCTCCGGATCATCAGCACGGTACAGATGGTTAGCGACGTCATCAACACCCGCCACTGGACTGGCAGCAAGCCACTCTCCTACCTGGCGATGCAATCGTCGCACGCGGAGTGGAGCAAGCGCGTCATAGATAACTTGACGGACGAGCGCGTGGGAGAATCTCAGCACTCGATGTCCGGGAGTCGATCTCAGGATATGCGCGTCCAACGCCGACGACAGCAGTTCATCTAGCTCATCTGCTGATCCAGCATGCAGTTCGCTAATGGCATCCAGCGGCGGCTGGAATCCGATGACTGCGGCCAGTTCGAGCAACAAACGGGTCGCATCATCCAACCGCTCGAGACGCGTGTGGATCGCTTGCTGGATGAGTGCGGGTAACGCCGCGCGGTCCAATTCTCCGAGTTGCCAACCGTTCGATGTCGCGGTCAGTAGACGTTGCTCCTCAAGCCCATAGAGCAACTCGTGGATAAAGAACGGGTTACCCTCAGCTAGCCGCTCTAGATAGCGAGCCAACCGTCTTTGATCACCGGACGGTAGCGGATGACGGGCATGTACCAACTCCAGAACATCGTCATGCTCCAACCGCGGGAGATGCAACCGGTTGGCCCGGCCCTCGCGTACAAGCGTCGGCAATAATTGCGCCAGAGGATGGCGCGCGTGAATCTCATCATCGCGGTGTGTCGTGACCAGGAGCAGATGCTCGCCATGAAGCGCTCGGGCCAGATGGCGTAATAGATCGAGCGTCGCCTGATCTGCCCAGTGGATGTCCTCAAGCAAGACTACCATGTGCTGATTCTCAGCCGCACTAGTAAAGAACCGAGTCACGAGATCGAAGAGTGCTGGCTGCGAGTCGATCCCAGCCATGCCCCCGCCAGCGCGGAGTTGGACAGGTAGGGCCGGCCGTTGATCATCCGGATAGCTGCCGAAGATCTCGGTCCAAGGACCATAGGCCGGCGTCAGGGAAAGATCGTATGCGCCGCCCTCCAGGACGAGCGCGCCGGACGCGCGAGCCTGCTCGACCAGCTCGTCAACGAGCGTCGTTTTGCCGATGCCGGCTTCGCCGCTGACGAGGACGAGGCCACCCTGGCCGGCCATGGCACGCTTCAACAGCTCGCGCAAGAAGCGCCGCTCCCGGTCCCGGCCAACTAACTCCGGCTTCTGAAAGGAGACGCCGCTCACGGCACCACCCTCACACTGCTCGATTCAATCCGATGGGCAAATTTTAGCAGGCCGAGCGGGGATCTATACCGGACGCGCGATCTCCGCGAGCGGCTGGCCCGGCGCGACCCGGACGCCGTCGGAGATGCCGAGCAGGATGCCGGAGACGTTCGTCAGCAGGTCGCCCAGCGCGTTGCCCTGGCTGTCGTGGTACGTCCCGAGCCGGTCGTCAATCCGCAACCGCTGGCCCGGCCGGGCGGTTGGCGACCAGAATCCGGCGGCCGGAGCCTCGGCGTCAGCGGGCGGCTGGAGCCTGGCAGACTCCGCCGGCGGCAGCTGGCCTTCGAGCATCCCCAGCACGCGCAAGATATTGATCAGCCCCTGGAAGACACCCTCCACCGCTTCGGCTCGCTCCTCGACCACATCCGGCACACGCCAAACGAGTCTTGGAAGCTCCCGCGATGCTGACCGGCTGGCAAGCGTGGCATCGGCGTCGACAAGTGGACGGCTGTAGCGATAGGTCGCGCCACTCGCCGCCGCCATTTGCTCCGGCGTGGAATCCAGCGGCCCATTGCCGGTGTGGCCGTAGCCGGCGATGGCGAGCTGACGCCAGGTAGGACGCAGCCGCTCGAACTCGACCATCGCATTGGCCGGATCGAGCAATTCGGCAACCTCGCCGCCGGCCGCTCCCCCGGCCACCCGGATCAGCAACGAGCCGGCCAGCCGCCGGGCATCGAGCACATCGGCCAGCCGGAAGAGCCCGTGGACCGCTCCATAACCCGCCGCCGCATCGACCAATAACAACAATGCCGGGCCGGGACGCGCCCCGCGCGCAGCCAGGTAGTCGCCGCCAATATGCGCCGGCAGGCGGCCGGTCCGAAACTCGCCCGACGGCGGCTCGGGTGCCTGGGGCCAGGGAAAGCTCGCGGAGGCCGGCGACGTCATGATCAGGCTCCGTTCAATATAACCAAACTACGCACGCGCTTGCGGCCCCGAGAGAATGTCGAGCGTGCGTGGCGGCAGTGGGACGCCCTCCGCCAGCAGCCGCTCGCGAATGCGCCGCTGGAGCTCGCGGCCGAGCGCGAACTGCTCCATCGGCTGGGTCTTGATGAAGGCGCGGAAGACGAGCCGGTTCGGTTCGACAGCCGTCATGCCGAGAATATTCGCCGGTTCGACGATCTTATCCTCGAACTCGGGATCCTCGTGAATATCGTCGAGCATGTCGGTGAAGATCTCCATCACCTTGCGCTCGTCAGCCTCCGGCGCGACCGACACCTCGACAACCGCCCGCGACCAGCCTTTCGAGAGGTTCTCGACCGTCCGGATCTCGCTGTTGGGGATCGTTACCGCCGCGCCATCCATCGAGCGGATGACCGTCCGGCGCATGCTCATCTCCTCGACCGTTCCCGAGAGGCCGCCAACGCGGATGAAATCGCCAACGCCGAACTGCCCTTCGAGCAGAATAAAGAAGCCATTGAACGTATCGGCAATCAGGCTCTGGGCGCCAAAGGCAACGGCGATGCCGGCGATACCGGCACTGGCTAGCACCGGCGCCAGGCTGATCCCCAGCGTCCCAAGGATCGTCAACGCCGCGATGAAGAAGATCAGGTAGCGGCCGGTTGATTCCACCAGCGCCGCCAGCGTCGTCGCCCGCTGGTTCACCTCCCGCGAGCTGCCCTCCCGCGACGCGAGCACCTGCTTGACGATGCGCTGGACGAGCGAACGCAGTAGCCGCAGCGAGACAATCGTGACAACCACGACGATTGCGACGGCCAGCAACCGCGAGGTGGCATAGCTCACCACGTCTCCGGACCAGTCCACGATGTTGTCCCAGCCGAAATCGCCAATCACGCTTCAATCACCCTCCCAATTTCGCTCGACACCACCAATCATAGAGGCCGCACAACCTCTCCTTGAAACAATCGCCGGTCGTTTTTGTAAGAAACGGCCGCGCCGCCGGTCCTAGAGAGCAGTGAAGGGTCATTTCGACCAGAAGGAGATGAGGAACTGCGATGACCAGCTACCTGCAACGCACACAGCTGCACGGCTGGCGGCGAGCGCTTGCCGCCTGCTTCGTGCTGTCACTGTTGACACCATTCGTCGCCGCGCGCGCGCCGGAGACGAGCGCCGTCGGCATCAACGTCTACTACGACGACACCATCGCCAGCGCCGTCGATCCCTGCGCACTGGCCGACCAGTCCGCCTGTCCCGGGGGCCAGCCGATGAACGATGAACTGGAGTTCATGGCCCAGGTCGCGGCAGCCTACTGGTCGGTGATCTTCCACGATATGCACAACATGGAAATCCGCGTCGCCTGGGTCTCGGGCGAATCGCCCTTTGCCCGCGTCGTCGAGGTCGACGACGATGGCCGGCCACTGGTCGCCGACGTCCTGGTGACGGCGGAGACCAACTGGTTCTGGGACCCGACGCCGTTCGAGGATGAAGAGTTCGACATGACGCCGAAGCTCTACCGCGACACCCACCCCGCCGAACAGAACGAAGCGTTCAACGGCAATGTTCCGGAGATCTTCGAGGTGGGCTTCAATGGCGAAGAAAACGGCGCAGATGTCGGCCCGGATGTGCTGACGATTCTCCTGCACGAGATCGGCCACACCATCGGCCTGCACGACGACATCATCGAGAATCGCCCGACCGTACCCTGTACCGAAGCCATTCCCGGCGGCGATCCCTACTACCACGTCGATCCCGCGCTCGTCGGTGGCGCGAATATGTCGATCAAAGCCTTCGAGCAGACCGAAGATCTGCCGATCACACTCGGGGGCCACCAGCAAGAGGAAGAAGATCGCCAGCTGGCCGGCCTCGGCGACATCACCGTGTTCTATGACTGCGCCCACCTCGCCATCGGCGGTATCCAGGAGTGCGAAGGCGACGCCGACTGCGAAGCGCACCAGGGGCTCATGTGGATCGGGCCGATCCCGGATGCCCGCTCGCGCCCGAGTGTCGTCGACATTCTGGCGATCGCCGAAGCCGCCGGCTGGGAAGAGATCCACCTGCCGCGCAAGTACAGCCTTGGCGACGGTAGCTGGAACGACACCGACCCGTGGCTCGGCCAGCAGGTCCCGAACGCCGGCAACAACGTCTACATCATCAACCAGCAGACCGACGCGACGGTGAACCTCTACGGCGACGGCGATGCCCGCGACCTGTACATCACCGACGACAACGTGCTCAACGTTACCTTCGGCTCGCTCGACGCCACCCGCATCGAGCTCAACGGCGCGGACACCGCGCTGAACATCGACTCCGGCGCGGAGCTCGACAGCGTCTACGTCAACCTCTACGGCGACTCGACGATGCACCTGGCCGACGCCACCGCCGACATCTTCTGGACGCTCTACAGCAACGGCCTGATTCGCGGCGGCAACGCCGAGATCGAGCTGAACCGGCTGGTCAACGACGGCGAAATCCGCAGCAATGGCGGTCCGCTGACGATCGTTTCGACCGACGACGAGCCGAGCCTCGATCTCGACGGCACGATGGAGTGGGTCACCGACCGCGAGCTGCGCGCGACGACCGGCGACCTGACCTTCGAGGGCCAGATCACCGACTCGATCGCCATCGCGGTCGTCGTCGGCAACGGCTACACGATGACCTTCAGCGACGGTTGGGAGCAGGCTTACACGAACAATCCTGACACGACGCTGCAGATGCTCGGCACGCTGGCCCCGGCGACGATCAGCGGCGAGACGACGCTCATGGGCAACGTCGACCCGGCCGGCATCGGCCGCTTCACGGACGATGTCACCTTCACCGGCCCGGCCTGGTCGCACCTCGCTATCGCTATCGGTGGCCCGACGCCCGGCGCGGAGCACGATCAGCTCATCCTCGACGAGCACGTCAGCTTCGCCAGTTTCCTCGATCTCTCGCTCCAGGGCGGCTTCATGCCCGCCCCGAACGACGAGTTCGTGATCGCCGAGTACGCCTCCCACAGCGGCGAGTTCGACAGCGTCACCGGCTGGGACCTCGGCGGTTTCCTGCGGCTGGAGCTGGAGTACGACACCAACGAGCTGCGCGCCGTCGCCCGCCTGGCCGGCGACATGAACGGCGACGGCCAGTGGACGAACAAGGACAAGCCGCTGCTGGCCCAGAGCTTCGGCGCCTGCGTCCCTGACCCGCTCCCTTGCCGCGGCGACATGGACCAGGACGGCGATATCGACAAGGACGACCTCCAGATGCTGATCCGCTTGCTCAACGCCAACAACGGCCGCACGCGCTAGCAACGCCCGTCCCCAGGCGTTCACACAGCACCCCGGCTCCGACAGTGGAGCCGGGGTGTCTTCATCCCATACACAGGCAAACGGAAACTACCCACCGGCGTCAAGATTCGGAGCTCGTCGGGGTGGGCGACGCATCGCGCCGCGGCTACGGAGGTGTGCTCCCGGATGATGAAGCTTGGCGACCACTCGTGGTAATCAACGCGATGCGCAGCGACTATGCGCGGTGATGCGTCAGGCGGAGAGGTGTCATGCCCAGCCGTAGCCTGTAGCCGCGACGCGATGCGTCGCCCGCCGTCGAGCGGCATCCCAGCCTCGATTGCCACATCTGCTCGGCCAGGAGATCGGCTATGATCCCGAAATCCGCGCCAATCGGCTTATCTATAATGAGTAAAGACGACGACATGAAATACTTCCGCATCTACACAGACGATGAGGGCGAGACGCATTTCGAGGATGTCGTCGTGCCAATGGAAGAGCGGAACCCGCAATCGTTCCTCTCGACGCTCTACCCGGCCATCGGCGTCATCTTCCGCCGCACCCCGGCCGACCAGTTCATCGACTGGCACCCGGCCCCGCGCCGCCAGTTCGTCGTCACCCTCTCCGGCCGGGCCGAGGTCGAGGCCAGCGACGGCGAGATCCGCCAGATCGGCCCCGGCACCGTCATGCTCGCCGAAGACCTGACCGGCAAAGGCCACATCACCCGCGGCGTCGGCGACGAGGAACGCATCTCTCTCTTCATCCCGCTGCCGGAGTAGCAACAGCACCCTCCGTATCCGGAGGAAACACCGCATTCGACAGGTATGGGCGACCGGCTCGGTCGCCTTACTCATACCGTCTCATCTTGTCGGCGGCATGAACGGACAGACATTGGTAGGGGCGTGGCCCGGGGCGACATCCTCTGGCAAAAGCGTTGGTTGTCGCAAGTGCAATAGGTAAGACGACCCGCTGCCCCCACTGGCATCCCGACGCAAGGGATCTACGGTCGCCGCTCTGCTGCGCCATCACACAGGCAACTACTCATGGCGCTGGTACTGCCGGCCGTACCTAACCACCATGCCGCCCACCATCGCCGCTAGATCCCGCCTCGCGCCTGGATGTCAACAGGGTTGCTGTAGAGTGCACATAGATATGGCCGGCTTCGACCGGTCACGCGGTCACGAAGGCTGCGGATACCCCGCCACAACTGCTTCCGAAGCCTGCTCCAGGGTTGGCTCGTAATAGTCCGGCGTAACCGGAGCAAAGCGCCTGACCCGCATCGCCGCCAGCACGTCCGCTAGCTCGGGCGCCTCGTGGGCGGCGACCAGCGCCCCGCGCAACCGATCCACCACTCGCGGATCGACATCGTGCCCGGCAACCAGCGGTGGGAAAGGAGCGGCCGGGGTCTTCGCGATGATCCGCGTGCCGGCAACATCCTCCGGCGCATACTCCCGCATCAAGTCATAGGAAAAGGAATCGACCGGAACGACGTCGATCTCGCCATTGCGGATACCAGCAATCCCAACCGAGAAGGTGCCAAGCGGACCAATCGATGCGCTGTAGAGACGCGGCCGTTCTGGGGTCCGGTATCGCAACAGGAACGACCGGATCGCGTTGAAGCCTGACTGCGAATTCTCAATCGTCCAGCTGATGCGATGACCGAAGGTGTCTTCGATCGTCTGGAACGAGCTATCTTCGGCGACCAGCAGGTGGCTCGTTGGGATACTCGAAACCGTGAAGCGTTGGTTGCACTTGAATCGTTGGCAGCAGATGACGTCGTTTATCGCCAAAGGTTACTTGAACAGCTCTTACCGCTTGCCAAAGAAAT
>JAUIIK010000184.1 GCA_030431755.1 Chloroflexia bacterium | reverse complement strand
CGGTCACCATCGTGCCGCCGTCGGTGCTCTGCACGGTGCCGGTGCAGATGCTGCCTTCGCACTCGATGCGGATCTCGATCAGGCGACCGTGGCCCGGTGCGTCAAACGTGAAGTTGTCGATGGCCGTGGTGCTCGGGTCGCCGTCGATCGGGACGACGTTGCCGTTGACGACCGACACCTTGCCGCGCTTGACCTCGGTGTTCAATTCGGTTCGCAGCACGTCGAGTGCGGCTTTGACGACCGGATTGATGTGTTCCAGTTGCATCTCTCTTGCTCCGTTCTATCTCGTCAGGCTCACGCCACGCTGACGGCTTCATCTCCATAAACGCTATCGGCTGTGGCGGCATCGACTCCGAGGCCCGCATCGACAACCGCCTGAGCCATATCGGAGATCAGCTCGTCGATCTGGTCGGCGTCGAGGCTGAGTCGGGTAATGGCTTCAGCGTCGACCATCATCATCAGTCCATCGCCACCGACATCAAGTCCAAGACTCAACGTAAAGGCATTGGCCAGATGGACGATATAGGCCAATTCGGGGAAGTCCTTGGCAGTCGAAGGCGAGTGGTGTGTGGCCACGGCTTCGACAAAGCGCGCCGGCAGATCCCAGGCCGCGATGACCAGCCCGCCAATCTGGGCGTGGTCGTAGCCGAGGATGTGCGCTTCGGCATCGACGAACGCAACTTCGTTCGTCGTGGCATGCTCGATCACCTCGGTATAGCGGTCCTGGAGATACCGGTCGAAGATCAGCTTGCCGATATCGTGCAGCAGCCCGGCAATATAGGCTTCCTCACGGTACGGGTAATTCACTCGCTGGGCAATCAAGCGCGCCCCGATAGCCGTCGCCAGGCTGTGGCGAAAGATCTGGCCGCGATCCAGCTGATAGGCATTGAGCGGCCGGTCCATGATGCCGATGACGCTGGCCGTCAACAACACCTCTTTGACCATCGAGATACCCAGCCGCACCAGCGCGTCGGAGAGCCGGTGGACGGCTGCCCCGCGCCGGTAGTAGACGGAGTTGGCGATGCTCATCATGCGTGCCGTGATGACCGAGTCCTGGCCAATGACCTCGCTGACCTGCCGCAGGTTGACGTCGGGTTGGCTCAGTTGATCGAGCGCCTGGACAACGATTGCCGGCAATGACTCTAACCGGTGAATGTCCGCCGTGATCTGCGAGCCAAGATTCTCCTGCATGTCTTCCATTCCTGTCGTACGACTCGGATAGCGACGGATCGCCCCGATGCTGTCCTTGCGTTAAGACGGTCTCTGGTACAGACCGTGCCCGTGCTGGGCATACCCAATTTCTCTCAGGCCGGTCAACATTTCGGACGCGCCGATGAACAGCAGTCCGTCCCGATTGAGAGACTCGTAGAATCCACTGAAAATCTCGAACTTCGTCTCATTCGAGAAATAGATCACGACATTGCGGCAGAGGATCAAGTCATACCCGCGTGGATAGCGGTCCTTGATCAGGTCATGGCGCTTGAAAGTCACCATGCTCTTGATCTGCGGCGCGATCGCGAATGTGTCGCCGCCCGCTTCGGGCGTCATGAAATCGGCACGGAATTGCTTCGGCAACGTCGCCAGGAGATCCGCGCTGTAGCCGCGCCCCTGGCGCGCGTGGTTGAGCGACATCTCATCGATGTCCGTCGCGTGAATCTGGTGACGCACATTCGGCGCCAACGACGTCAGGATCATCGCCAGCGTATACGGTTCGCTGCCGTTTGAACAGCCCGCGCTCCAGACCTGCAATGGTCCGGGGGACTGCTGGAAGCGTTCGCGCAATGCCCGTTCCAGCGCGTTGAAGTGGCTCGGGTCGCGGTAGAACTGCGTCACGTTGATCGTCACATAGCGCTCGAACTCGAGCCGCTCTTCGCGATCGTTCTTCAACACCTCGGTGTACTCGTTGAACCCGCGAATGCGCTTGCGGGTCATGAGCGAGCGCAGCCGGCGTTCCATCTGGGCGGGCTTGTAGGCCCGCAGGTCGATCGCCGTCACCCGTCGAGAATCCTCGACGAACTTCAGATACTCAGCAGACGTGGGGGTCTTCGTTGCGGTCATGGCGTCCTGTTTCTCCACTTGACGATCTCGCCGGCGATCTCGCCGAGCGGCACTTCGATATTGGCGTAGCCGCCACGGACAACGCTGGCCGGCATGCCGTAGACGACTGACGTCGCTTCGTCCTGAACGATGACATTGCCCTTATGGCGCTGGATCTGCCGCGCGCCACGCCGGCCGTCGGAGCCCATGCCGGTCAGCACCACGCCACATGCGCGGTGGCCGAACATTGGGGCGATCTGCTCCATCGTCACATCCACTGCCGGGCGCACGCCGTTCACCTTGCGGCCACGGTCGAGAATGATCCTGCGCCGGTCATCGAGCATGACGTGGTACCCGCCGGGCGCGACCAGGGCCATCCCGGTGCGCAACGGATCACCCTTCTCCGCCTCCTTGACCAGCAGCCCCGACGCGCGGTTCAGCCGTTGGGCCAGCGAGCGCGTGAAGTTCGGCGGCATGTGCTGGACGATCAGGTAGGCAACGTCCAGGTTGCTCGGCAGCTCCGGGATCACCTCGTTGAGCGCGGCCGGACCGCCGGTCGAGCTGCCGATGACGACCAGGTGTCGCGGCTCGCCGAGCGGCAGCGAACCGGATGTCCGCGGGGCCTTTGGCCGTTCCGCCTTGACGATCGGGATACGCAGCGGACGCGCCGCCACGACCTCGATCTTCTCGACGACTTCAGCGACGAAGTCCTCAGAAACCAGGCGCTGGGCCTTGGGCTTGGCGATGACGTCGAGCGCGCCGCGATGCAGCGCCTCGATGGTCGCCTCGGCATGGGCGATGGTCAGACTACTGAGCATCAGCACGCGCGTCGGCGATTCGCGCATGATCCGGTCGAGCGTGGCCAGACCGTCGAGCCGCGGCATCTGAATGTCGAGTGTGACGACATCCGGCTTGAGCTGCTTGATCATGTCCAACGCTTCGAGACCATCGCTGGCCGCGCCCACGACGTTGATGCGCCGGAATCCATCGAGTCTGGTCGTCAGGTAGTTCCGCATGAAAGAGGAATCATCAACCACCAGAACACTGATCGAGGAACCGAACCGCGGTCTATCGAGTTGTACTGTCGTTCGTTTCGGGCGTTCAGCAAGCATGGTCCACCTCGGGTCAGGCTGCAGCCATTTTTGCGACCGCGCCCAGGACGCGATCGGGCTGGAACGGTTTGACGACGAAGTCCTTGGCTCCGGCCTTCAACGCTTCAATCACGACACTCTGCTGACCGATCGCCGTCACCATGACGACGTGTGCGTTCGGGTCGAGCGAGGTGATCGCTTTGAGCGCGGCCATACCGTCCATGATGGGCATCGTAATGTCCATCAGCACGCCGGCCGGGCGAACTTCCTGGTACTTGGCGACGGCTTCCTGGCCATTCTCGGCCTCGACCACGTCGTAGCCGTTCTCTTTCAACAACTTGGTCGCGCGCATCCGCATGAATGCTGCGTCATCAACCACGAGAATCGTTGACACGACTCTGCTCCTTTCTCGGGGCTACAGCTCTTTGAGCGTGCCGGCGGACTTAACCGTTACCCGGCCATCTGCTGGATAGAGACTCATCGTTCGGCCCTGGTGCCCCAGGACATCTTCACTCGAGATACGCAAGCCAAGCCGGGCCAGCTCCTGGCGCACCTGGTCGACATTGCGCGAGCCGATGTTGAAGATCTCGCTCGCTCCTCCGGCGCGAAGCATCTGCGCGCCACCGGCAATCCGCACAATGAAGCGGCTCTTGTGACCGCCGGCCCGCTCAAGCTCGTTGATCATGGCCGGCACGGCCCGATCGGCGTACTTCAGCGGATTGTCGTTCCGCCGCGAGCTCGCGGCCGACTGCGGGAGGATGACATGGGCCAGCGCGGCGACACGCGCATTGCTGTCCCAGATCGCGACGCCGACACAGGACCCCAGCCCGTAAGCCACAAGCACATCTTTGGGGTTGTCGGTCTGCTTGAGCTCGCCCAGGCCGACCGGGATCTGCGTGACCTTGAGCTTCGAAGCCACGGTCATGCCAACCTCCGCATCATCGTCGATTGCATGCCCTCGTCCGGCACCACCAACAGGGTCGCGCCCAGGTTGAGCCCGTCTTCGCTCACGAAGTCGAGCTGAATCGAGAGGAAGCTATCGCCGTAATGGGCCACGGCGGCGGCCGTAACGCTGAGGGCCGCGCCACGGATGTCGACCAGCGCCTCGGGCGTCGAGATATCAAGCTCGACGTTCGTGATGTCGGCAAAGGCGGTCAGGAAGTGCGAGCCAAGAATGTTCCCGGACTCGGTCAACGCCGACAGCGCCATTTCATCGAGCTCGGTGGTCGTGCCCGGCGGCTGCCAGAGCATCTGGTCAGCCAGCATGAAGGCCTGCTCCATGCTGTACACCAGCATGATCTGGCCATCGTCCGTGCCGTTGAACGTCAGGAAGAGGGCGACAACCTCATCTTCCGGCAGTCCACCGAGCGTCGTCAGGTCGGTTAGCGGCAACATACTTACATTGAGATTGTCTGCACGCACCGCCGCGCCGGAAATCTCGCCCAGTGCTGCGGCAACCGCATCACCCGCGACGGACATCGCCTGGCCGACCGGTGACTCGGACGCGAAGGTGAAACGCGGCGGGGATATTGATTCGCTAGGCAGCAAACGCGGCACCATGTTCTGCTCCTTCTAATGAGGCTAGCCGGCCAACATCGACGATCAGCGAGAACGATCCATCACCAAGGATGGTCGCGCCGCCAATGCCGGGAACCGGCGGGATATACGCTCCAAATGGTTTGACAACTACCTCCTGCTCGCCCACGAGACTATCGACGATCACTGCGAGTGGATTACCCGAGTTGTTCATCACCACGGCGTAACCCGAGTCCGTAACATGGCCGTCCGCGTGCCGTCCCTGAATCAGCGATTCGCTGAGGTGCATGACCGGCACAATCTGGTCACGTAGCTTGATCACATGGCGCTCACCGACCATGTGGATCTGCATGTCACCCAGCCGCACCGTCTCGACCACCGCATCCAGCGGCATCGCGAAGGTCCAGCGATCGCAACGCACCAGCAGCGCGCGGATGATCGCCAGCGTGAGCGGCAGCCGAATCTTGAAGACCGAGCCCTCGCCCGGCTGCGAGGTGATCTCCACCGTCGCGCCGATGTTCTCGAGGCTCTTCCGCACGATGTCCATGCCGACCCCGCGTCCGGAGACGTCGGTAACTTTCTTGGCTGTCGAGAAACCACTGTGGAAGATCAGGTTGATGGCTTCGGTATCGGTCAAACGTGAGGCGGCATCCTCGCTCAGCAAGCCCTTCTCGACCGCTGAGGCGCGCAGGGCGTCGGCATCGATGCCCTTGCCGTCGTCGGAAACCGTCACGACGATGCGATTCTCGACCTGCCGGGCTGTGATCGACACCCGGCCGGCGCTCGGCTTACCCGCCGCCTGGCGGTCAGCCGGCAGCTCAATGCCGTGGTCGACGGCGTTGCGGACAATGTGAATGAGCGGGTCACTGATCGCCTCGATCACCGAGCGATCAAGCTCGACCTCGCCGGAATCCAGCTCGAAATCGACTTCCTTGTTGAGCGTCTGCGCCAGATCGCGCACCAGCCGCGGGAACTTACCGAGCACTGACTCAATCGGCAACATGCGGCCCATCATCAGCTCTTCGTGGAGCTGGCTGACGAGCAGCTCAATCTGGCTCGTTGACTCGATCAACCGGTCAATCTCGGGGTTGGAGCCGACCGTGGCCTGGAGATTGTGCGCGGTGTCCGCGATCCGGGAGCGCTCGATCACGAGCTCTCCGACGAAGTCGAGCATCCTGTCGATGCGCTCGACACTGACGCGGATCGTGTTGCCGGTGGCCGGCGGCTTGCGGCGCCCAACCGTGCGCTCAGCAGCAACCGGCGCCGGAGCTTCCTCCGCGGCCGGTTCAACGACGGCCAGCGTCAGCTCTTCAATCTCGTGTTCGACGACATCGGGATTTTCCGCCAGGATCGCATCGAGGTCGAGCTGTCCGGCAGCCCACTCGACTTTGATCTGCAGCGAGTCCTCGATCTTCTCAGCTTCGATCTCCTCCATGCTGGGTTCGGATGAAATCACCCGCCCTTCCATCTGGAGACCAATAAGCAGCTGTACGGCGCGTGCGGCGCGCAGTTCGTCGTCAGCGTCGAGCTTGATCGTGACGGTGTAGAGTGACTCGGACGGCGACTCGGACACCTCAACCGCGCTGACGGCCACCGAGGTCGTGTCCGGGGTCCGCGCCAGCAACGCTTCGAGGTGCGCCTGACCTTCCGGCCATTCGACCGTTACCCGCATCTCGCCGGAGAAATCCTCCTGCTCGATCGCCTCGCGCTCCGGTGTCATCTCAATGACCCGGCCGTCGGCGGCGAGCTCGAGTGAGAGCTGCAATGCACGCGCCGCCATCAGCGGGTGGCCCTCTTCAAAGACGACGTGCGCTTCAAATACTGAAGCGGAGATCGTCGCGGCGGGCCCGGCGGCAGGCGGCGATCCGCTCTGGACACTTGCCAGGCTCGCGAGGATCGGGGCGATGTCGAAATCGACTTCCTCGAGCGTCGCGACTTCCTCGCTCAGCAGGCGCAGCGCGTCCAGCGCTTCGAAGCCTGCATCAACCAGTGCGCTTGATACGCCGAGCTTGTTCTGGCGCAGCTTGTCAAAGACATCTTCTAGATGGTGGGTGAGCTCGGCCATGCGTGTGTGGCCGATCGTCGCCGACGATCCTTTGAGCGTGTGGGCTGCACGGAAGATATCCTGGAGGAGGTCTTCCCGCGCGCCGCCGCGCTCAAGGTCCAGCAGACCATCATCGAGGGTCTGGAGTTGCTCTTCAGCTTCCTGAAGGAAAAATTGTAGTTCGTCGGGAGACGCATCAAATTCGAGAGCCACAGATCCCTCATTCTGCTTTCAAACAATCCGTCGACTGTCACCGCACCAGGATGGATGAGCCTGAAAGTCAGAGCGCCGCATCCTTACGGCGAGGGACGGTCTGATTAGATCATCGGCCCGGCTGCATGGCGACTTAATGCGAGAAATACGGGACGTTGGTCATAGAGTTCATGCACAAATAGAGCGCAATTGCCCCTTAAGGCAGAGGACGAACCCGTCGATTGTTATGAGGAGAATGCAAGCGTTCGACATTGCCGAAAGCATGTTGAGAGGACCATATAGTGAGCGAAACGCAGTTCGTCGTCGCCCGGCTCGGAGATCAGCACTACGGCATCCGCATTTCGGATGTCAACCAGATCATCCGTTCCGTCGAGTCGACACCGATCCCAGGGATGCACGGCAATATCGAAGGCATCATCAATCTTCGTGGCCGCATCGTGCCGGTCGTCGACATCCGCCCGACCTTCGGTATCTACACGGGCGAAGGCTCGCGTGATAGCAGGATCGTCGTCGTCAGCATCCAGGAGCACGACATCGGTCTGTATGTCGATGCCGTGTCGGAGGTGCTGGCTATCGATGATGAGATCATCGAGACGCCCGACACCCTCGTGCTCGACTTCGATTCCACCTACCTGACCGGCATCGCCAAGCTCGATGAGCGCTTGATCCTGCTGCTCAACCTGGCAGCAGCGCTCGACATCGCCGACATGCCGGCGGACCTGGAGATGATGGCGGCCTAGCCACCCATAACCTGCAAGACGCAACACGGCCGGATGGGAGCTTCCCCGTCCGGCCGTTCTCTTTCTGGCCCACGTGCCATGTCAGCGCGCCACGCTACACGTAGGGACGAGTATCCTCCCCGTGCTTGTCGGGAAAGGCGTCAATCAAAGAGTTGGGACGAGCCCCGTCCTTGATGCATCAAAGCAGGCGCCAGAAGTGGAGCATCGAGTCCGCATGCTACATGGCGCCACATCAACCGGTCCACGCCTAAAGCGATCCAGCAACGCACTTGGCATCTCGAGGCACGAGGGATCTTCGAACGCAACAGCGGTGCTCCGCAGCCAGCGTGCCCCGGCGCGACAGCGTTGTTGTCAGTGTTCTGTCGCACCGGCAAGTGACACGCTCACAACAAGATCCCGCCTGCGTCGGGATGCCACGGTCGTTGCTCTGGCGTCTGCGGCGTGGGGCTATGTGCCAACC